>NZ_JACJDM010000040.1:0-46691 GCF_014163545.1 Pseudoalteromonas sp. SR45-6 | reverse complement strand
AATTGAGACTCTAAATTTTTTGCCTTGCTTAGCTATCTAAAAGAAAGTTAAGCTCGGCTGTTAGAACTCAATCTGTACGAGTGCCCACACAGATGATTGCTTTATATTGTTAAAGAACGTTGCGATTAAAGTTAAACTTTATCTCGCTAGGGCTGCGCATATTACGCTTTCCTATTTTTTTGTCAACACTTAATTTTAAACTTTATTAAAAATCTAAACTTAAGTTTTACTCGACTAACTGATTAACTCTTGCCTCGCTAAGCGTTGCTGTCTGCCGTCTCAGTGGGGTCGCATTATAGGGAGATCCAAAAACAGATCAACCTTTTTTTGAAGAAAACTTAAAATAAAACACTGTTCGCTGAGTATTTAAGCTAAACGCTCAAAAACAACACTAAACTAGACTGTTTTTAACTATATAAGTGCAAGTTAAATGAAGAAACCCAGATTCAATCTTTAATCGAAAAAACGATCCACTACTGAAATGATCAATATTTTGATCAAATGACCTAAGTTTATAATCTTTACCTATGTATATTGTTAATAACTTATGAGGGTCAAACACTGACAGTCGCAGTTATCACGCATTTAAATCATAGGTAAAAGTAGACTCTATAGATTTATACAGCTACATATTCAGTAGCAAGATAACTTTCAAAGCTATAAATGTTATTACCGACCATGAAATTTAAATTAACAAGCTAGTTGAATAACAAATGGTTATTAAGGGAAGTAGATTCTAGTGACGCTTAGTGGGCTTACAAAGATGTTGGTTTGATAATGGTATAGTTGAAATGTTGCGCTATATACAGGGATACTGATAGCGATATTATTTTTTGCCAAATTTTAGATATTAAAAAGCCGAGCTTATGCTCGGCTTTTTGGTGTCTTTAAGACTTACTCAGCAGACTGCGCGTCTTCTTGAACTTCTTCGTTCGCAGATGTGCGACCTACTAGTTCAATATAAGCCATTGGTGCATTGTCACCAGCACGGAAGCCACACTTAATAATACGAGTGTAACCACCTGGACGGTCTGTATTGCGAGGACCGATTTCACTGAACAACTTACCAACTACTTCTTTATCACGCGTGCGAGCAAACGCTAAACGGCGATTTGCTACACTGTCAGTCTTAGCCAGTGTGATTAAAGGTTCAATTACACGACGTAACTCTTTCGCTTTTGGCAAAGTAGTTTTGATGATTTCATGTTTCACCAAAGAACCTGCCATATTGCTGAACATCGCTTTACGATGGCTGCTGTTACGGTTTAATTGACGACCACTCTTACGATGGCGCATGACCCTATCCTTCTAACTAAACTAATATAGTGATTTAGATTATTCAGCTAGGCTTGCAGGTGGCCAATTTTCTAGGCGCATACCTAGAGATAGACCACGTGAAGCTAGCACGTCTTTAATTTCAGTCAGAGACTTCTTGCCTAAGTTAGGCGTTTTAAGAAGCTCGACTTCTGTGCGCTGAACTAAATCACCGATATATTGAATTTGCTCGGCTTTCAAACAGTTTGCTGAACGCACTGTTAGTTCAAGATCATCAACTGGACGAAGTAGAATAGGATCGAATTCTGGCTTCTCTTCTTTCTCTTCTGGCTCAGTAACATCACGTAAGTCTACGAATGCTTCTAGCTGCTCAGCTAAGATAGTCGACGCACGGCGGATCGCTTCTTCTGGATCTATAGTGCCGTTTGTTTCCATATCAATGATTAACTTGTCTAAGTCTGTACGTTGTTCAACACGTGCTGATTCAACCGAGTACGCAATACGTTCAACTGGGCTAAATGATGCATCAAGCAACAATCTACCAATTGGACGCTCATCGTCATCAGAGGATAAACGGCTAGATGCCGGCACATACCCACGACCACGTTCAACACGAATTCGCATGCTGATCGCACTATTATCTGCCGTTAAATGACAAATAATATGATCTGGGTTGGCAATGGTTACATCGCCGTCGTGCTGAATATCAGCCGCAGTCACAGGGCCTACACCAGACTTAGTCAGGGTAAGAAAAACTTCATCTTTACCTTCCAAAGTAACTGCTAGACCTTTAAGATTTAACAGAATTTCAATGATGTCTTCTTGTACGCCTTCTTTCGCGCTGTATTCGTGCAACACACCGTCGATTTCAACTTCGGTTACTGCACATCCTGGCATTGACGAAAGAAGTATACGGCGTAAGGCATTCCCAAGAGTATGACCGAAGCCACGCTCTAATGGCTCTAAAACTACTTTAGAACGAGTTGGGTTAATAGCGTCGATATCGACTAACCTTGGTTTTAGAAATTCTGTAACAGAACCCTGCATTTTATCCTCTCTTAACTCTTAACTTTACTTAGAGTAAAGTTCGACGATTAGTTGTTCATTGATGTCCGCAGACAGGTCTGAACGCTCTGGTAGGCGTTTGAAATTACCTTCCATTTTCTTACCGTCAACTTCAACCCAAGTCGGTTTTTCACGTTGCTCGGCTAGTTCTAGAGCAGCGATGATACGAGCTTGTGTCTTAGACTTTTCACGGATAACTACTACATCTTCTGGAGTAATTACGAATGAAGGAATGTTCACTACACGACCATTAACTAAAACCGCTTTGTGGCTTACTAACTGACGTGCTTCAGCACGTGTGCTTGCAAAACCCATGCGGTATACAACATTGTCTAAACGTTGCTCTAAAAGCTGTAACAAGTTTTCACCTGTGTTGCCCTTAAGGCGAGCAGCTTCTTTGTAGTAGTTACGGAATTGCTTTTCTAATACACCGTAGATACGACGTACTTTTTGCTTTTCACGTAATTGTAAACCGTAATCAGATAAGCGACCTTTACGAGCGCCGTGCTGACCAGGTGCAGTCTCAAGTTTACACTTAGAGTCGATAGCTCTTACGCCGCTCTTAAGGAACAGGTCAGTACCTTCACGACGACTCAGCTTGAGCTTAGGGCCCAAATATCTTGCCATGTTATTTCTCCTAACCTATTGTTAAACGCGACGTTTCTTCGGTGGACGACAACCATTGTGTGGTATTGGCGTCACGTCAGTAATGTTGGTGATACGGTAACCAGCAGCATTCAAAGCACGTACAGCAGATTCACGACCTGGACCTGGACCTTTGATGAAAACTTCTAGATTTTTTAAACCGTATTCTTGAGCAGCAGTACCTGCACGCTCTGCAGCAACCTGAGCAGCGAATGGTGTAGATTTACGTGAACCACGGAAACCTGAACCACCGGCAGTAGCCCATGATAGTGCATTACCTTGACGGTCGGTAATTGTAACAATAGTGTTGTTGAAAGAAGCATGAACATGAGCCATACCATCAGCAACTTGCTTTTTAACCTTTTTACGACGAATTGGTGTCTTAGCCATAATACTATCCCCTTATCGCTTAATAGGCTTACGAGGACCCTTACGGGTACGCGCGTTAGTCTTTGTTCTTTGACCACGTAGTGGTAAAGAGCGACGGTGACGTAGGCCACGGTAACAACCAAGGTCCATAAGGCGCTTGATATTCAAAGTAACTTCACGACGAAGATCACCTTCTACAGTGTACTTGCCAACTGCTTCACGCAATACGTCAAGTGTTTCGTCTGAAAGTTCACCGATTTTTGTGGTTTCGGCGATACCAGTCGCTACTAAGATAGCCTTAGAGCGAGTCTTACCTATGCCATAAATAGCTGTTAAACCAATAACTGCATGTTTATGATCAGGGACGTTAATGCCAGCGATACGGGCCACTAACACATCTCCTATATTTGAATTCGGTTATCATCTGTTTGAAGAGCCCGTAAGGATACTCAAACGAAGACCAAATCACAACTGAAAACACAGGCCGAGAAACCTCAGCCTGCACGACTTATAAATTAACCTTGCCTTTGCTTATGCTTAGGCTCACTGCAAATTACACGTACAACACCGGCACGTTTAATAACTTTACAGTTACGGCATATTTTCTTAACGGAAGCACGTACTTTCATTGCTCAACTCCGTAAACTGACCTTATCGACCGTAGCCTTTAAGGTTCGCTTTTTTCAGCACAGAATCATATTGATGAGACATCATATGAGTCTGTACTTGTGCCATAAAGTCCATGATCACAACAACGATAATCAAAATTGATGTACCGCCGAAGTAGAATGGCGTTTGCCATGCCATGGTCATGAATTCGGGCACCAGACAGATAAAGGTTATATACAAAGCACCTGCCAATGTCAGGCGTGTCATCACTTTATCAATGTATTTCGATGTCTGCTCGCCTGGACGAATACCTGGGATAAATGCGCCAGATTTTTTCAGGTTATCTGCTGTTTCACGTGGGTTAAAAACCAACGCTGTGTAGAAAAAGCAGAAGAAGATAATAGCCGCAGCTAAAACTATTGCATACAAAGGCTGACCTGGAGTCAACGTTGTAGCAATCGCTTGTAGCACATCAGCGACAGGACCTTCACCCTGGCCGAACCAGCTGGCAATAGTACCAGGGAACAGAATTATACTGCTAGCAAAGATTGGTGGAATAACACCCGCCATGTTTACTTTTAGTGGTAAATGCGTGCTTTGGGCAGCAAATACTTGACGACCTTGTTGGCGCTTTGCGTAGTTAACGACGATACGACGTTGTCCACGTTCAAAGAACACTACAAGATAAGTAACAGCGAATACGATTACCGCAATCAATAACAGTGCTAAAACATGTAAATCACCTTGGCGCGCCATTTCGGCTGTCGAACCAATAGCAGACGGCAGGTTAGCTACAATACCAACAAATATTAGAACTGAGATACCGTTACCGATACCACGTTCAGTTATTTGCTCGCCCAACCACATCAGGAACATAGTACCAGTTACTAAACTCACCACTGCGGTGAAGTAGAAACCGAGACCTGGGTTAACAACTAACCCGTCCATCATACCCGGTAAGCTTGTGGCAATACCGATCGATTGGATAGTAGCAAGCAAGAGCGTGCCGTAGCGTGTGTACTGGCTAATTTTCTTACGACCTTGTTCACCTTCTTTCTTAAGCTCTATAAACGGAGGATACATATGCGTTAATAGTTGCGTAATAATTGAAGCTGTGATGTAAGGCATTATACCCAGTGCTAACACCGAAGCGCGCTCAAGCGCACCACCGCTGAACATGTTGAACATTTCAACAATGGTGCCCTTTTGTTGCTCGAAGAAATCGGCAAGTACAGCGGCGTCAATCCCAGGGATTGGCACAAATGAACCTAGACGGTAAATAATGATAGCGCCCAATACGAATAGTAATCGACGTTTCAATTCCGAAAGCCCACTTTGTGCACTTTGTGTATCTTGACCTGGTTTAGCCATTAGTACTTCCTTAGTCTTCTACCTTGCCTCCGGCGGCTTCGATAGCTTCGCGAGCACCTTTAGAGGCTTTAAGGCCTTTAACGGTAACAGCGCGTGAAACTTCGCCAGATTTAACAACTTTAACGAACAGAACGTTCTTTTTAACTAGACCAGCTGCCTGTAGCGTACCTAGGTCTACCACATCGCCTTCAACTTTAGCGATCTCGTATAGGTTTATTTCTGCAGATACTAAAGATTTGCGAGAAGTGAAACCAAACTTAGGTAGACGACGTTGCATAGGCATTTGACCGCCTTCAAAACCAACGCGTACTTTACCGCCAGAACGTGACTTTTGACCTTTGTGACCACGGCCACCAGTCTTACCTAGACCAGAACCGATACCACGACCAACACGTTTACCAGCAGATTTAGAACCTGCAGCAGGAGAAAGTGTATTCAAATGCATTCGAATTACCCCTCAACCTTAACCATGTATGAAACTTGGTTGATCATACCACGTACACATGCTGTGTCTTCTAACTCAACAGTGTGATTGATACGACGTAAACCAAGACCGCGTAATGTAGCTTTATGTTTCGGTAAACGACCGATAGAGCTCTTTACTTGTGTTACTTTTACAGTTTTATTAGCCATGGTTTACCCCAGAATCTCGTCTACTCGAAGACCACGTTTTGCAGCGATCGACTGAGGAGAATTCATATTCTCAAGAGCTGAGATCGTTGCACGTACAACGTTGATCGGGTTAGTAGAACCGTAACATTTAGAAAGTACGTTCTGCACACCAGTAACTTCTAGTACTGCACGCATAGCACCACCTGCGATGATACCAGTACCTTCAGATGCTGGTTTCATAAACACAAGAGAGCCAGCATGACGTCCTTTAACAGGATGCTGTAATGTGTTGCCATTTAGGTCTACGTTGATCATGTTACGACGTGCTTTTTCCATTGCTTTTTGAATAGCAGCTGGAACTTCACGTGCTTTACCATAACCGAAACCTACTTTACCTGCGCCGTCACCAACTACAGTTAGTGCAGTGAAGCTAAAGATACGACCACCTTTAACTACTTTAGACACACGGTTCACCGCGATTAGCTTTTCAGCTAGATCAGGCTGTTGTTGCTTTGCTTCTACGTTAGCCATTGTCTACTCCTAGAATTGCAAACCGGCTTCACGCGCAGCATCTGCTAGCGCCTTCACACGGCCGTGATATTTAAAGCCACTGCGATCAAAAGCAATCTTTTCGATGCCTTTGTCAGCCGCACGTTCAGCAACCGCTTTACCAACTGCTTGCGCAGCTGCAACGTTGCCTGTGCCTTTAACTGTTTCGCTAATAGCTTTCTCAACAGTAGAAGCAGCAGCCAGTACATTACCCTCAGCGTTTACAACTTGAGCGTAAATGTGACGTGGCGTGCGGTGGATAACAAGACGCGTTGTGCCTTGTTCAATATAATTTCTACGAGTGCGTTTAGCACGACGTAGACGAGCTGTTTTTTTATCCATCGTCTTACCTTACTTCTTCTTAGCCTCTTTACGGCGTACATTCTCATCTGAATAACGAACACCTTTACCTTTATAAGGCTCAGGTTTACGGTATGCACGAATGTTAGCAGCTGTTTGACCAACTAACTGCTTATCTACGCCCTTAACTAGAACTTCTGTTTGGCTTGGAGTTTCAATCGTAATTCCTTCAGGAACTGCGAAATTAACTGGGTGTGAGAAACCAAGAGTTAAATCTAATGTTTTACCCTTAGCTGCAGCACGGTAACCAACGCCTACTAACTGAAGTTTCTTCTCGTAACCTTCATGCGTACCAACAATCATATTGTTGATTAGAGCGCGAGCAGTACCTGCTTGTGCCCATGCATTGGCTACGCCTTCACGAGGTAAAGTTGTAATAACGTTGTCGTTAAGTTGTACTTCAACTGCAGAGTTGATAGTACGCGTTAATTCGCCGTTTTTGCCTTTAACTGTGATGTCCTGGCCTTTTAATGTAACTTCTACACCGGCAGGAACATTAATTGGTGCCTTTGCTATGCGAGACATAGTTCCCCTCCGATTAAGCTACAAAACCAATGATTTCACCACCAACACCAGCACTACGTGCGGCGCGGTCTGTCATTAGGCCTTTAGAAGTTGATACGATAGCGATACCTAGACCACCCATTACCTTTGGTAATTCGTCACGTCTCTTATAGATACGCAAACCAGGGCGGCTAACACGCTGGATATTTTCAATAACAGCTTTGCCTTCGAAGTATTTCAACTCGATAGAAAGCTCAGGTTTAACATCACCGCTGATTGTGAAATCAACGATATAACCTTCATCTTTTAATACTTTAGCTAATGCTACTTTCAGCTTTGAATTAGGCATCGTTACAGATACTTTTTTCGCTGACTGACCGTTACGAATTCGTGTAAACAAATCCGCGATAGGATCTTGCAAGCTCATAGTCTTACTCCCGTGATTCTATTACCAGCTAGCCTTTTTAAGGCCAGGAATTTCACCGCGCATAGCTGCTTCGCGAACTTTGATACGGCTCATGCCGAATTTGCGAAGGTAACCATGTGGGCGGCCCGTAATGTTACAACGATTACGTTGACGTGCAGGGCTAGAATCACGTGGTAAAGCTTGTAGCTTAAGTACCGCGTCCCAACGATCATCGTCAGATGTTTTCACATCACTGATGATAGCTTTTAGTGCTGCGCGCTTTTCAGCGAACTGAGCAACTAATTTCGTGCGCTTTGCTTCGCGCGCTTTCATAGAATTCTTTGCCATAACCCTACCCTTATTTCTTGAATGGGAAGTTAAACGCTTCTAACAACGCACGGCCTTCCTCATCTGTTTTCGCAGATGTAGTGATTGTGATATCCATACCGCGTACGCGGTCTACTTTATCATAATCAATTTCTGGGAAGATGATTTGTTCACGTACGCCCATGCTGTAGTTACCACGTCCATCAAAAGACTTAGCACTTACACCACGGAAGTCACGGATACGTGGGATAGCGATTGAAACCAAACGCTCAAAAAAGTCCCACATACGCTCGCCGCGTAGGGTTACTTTACAACCAATTGGGTAGCCTTCACGTACTTTAAAGCCAGCAACAGATTTGCGTGCTTTAGTAATGAGTGGCTTCTGACCAGCGATTGCTTCTAGATCCGCAACAGCGTTGTCTAGAATTTTCTTGTCAGCTAGGGCTTCGCCCACGCCCATATTCAATGTGATCTTTTCGATCTGAGGGACTTGCATGACAGAGCTGAAACCAAACTTCTCTTGAAGTTCAGCAACTACTTTGTCTTTATATACTTCATGCAGTTTCGCCATCATTCTACTCCAACTATTAGATAGTTTTACCAGTAGATTTAAAGATACGTAATTTCTTACCATCTTCAATCTTGAAACCTACACGATCTGCTTTACTCGTTTCCGAGTTGAAGATCGCAACGTTTGATACGTCAATAGACGCTTCTTTCTCAACAATACCACCTGGCTGGTTCAATTGTGGAACCGGCTTTTGGTGCTTCTTGATTAAGTTAATGCCTTCGACAAATACTCGACCAGACTCGGTAACAACTGAAAGCACTTTGCCGCGCTTACCTTTGTCTTTACCTGCTAGAACGATTACTTCGTCATCACGACGGATTTTTGCTGCCATGATTGACTCCTTACAGTACTTCTGGGGCTAGTGAAACGATTTTCATGAACTTATCATTACGAAGTTCGCGAGTCACAGGGCCGAAAATACGTGTACCAATTGGCTGCAAGTTATCATTTAAGATAACAGCCGCATTGCTGTCAAAACGGATCAAAGAACCATCTGGACGACGAACGCCTTTCTTAGTACGCACAACTACCGCGTTTTTAACATCACCTTTCTTCACTTTACCGCGAGGAATCGCTTCTTTAACAGAAACTTTAATGATGTCACCAATCGCTGCATAACGACGGTGCGAACCGCCTAAGACTTTAATACACTGCACTTTGCGAGCGCCGCTGTTATCAGCAACTTCCAGCTGAGTTTGCATTTGGATCATGTTAATGACCTCCGGTGTAGTTATTACAACTGTCTTAAATTTGTTTAAAATCAAGACATTTAGGTTAAAAACCACTCAAAAAACAATCTAGTTGTCTCCCAAGGGCGGGCAATTGTATCAGCATTGCGGGGGTAGTGGTAGGTTATTTTTTAATTAATTTAGAATAACGAGGATGGTTGTTTTGTCGATGAAACATATTTTGCTATTTTAGCATTGATTATAAAACAATCAGGGTAATTTTATGCCCTGATTGTTTTATCACCGAATAAAATCGGCATTATTTGCCAAACAAACCTTTTAACTTATCTTTAATTTTATCTTTCGCTTTTTCTTTTACTTCATCTTCTGCCGCTTTGCTTACATCTAAGCTGATGCCAACATCATGAAATGGTCCTTTGATTCGTACTGGAATTTTAAAGCCGGTACTATCATCTTTGGTCCCCTGCCCTTCGAGTGAATCGACTATGCCTGTCACTAAGCGGTAGTTAACTGTCGTTGCGGGTAGATTAACATCCCCTTCACCACTAATACGTACTAATGGACTTAACAAACTCAGATCTGTGTTTTTACCTACGCCATTGGTAAAGTTAAAGCTACCCGTTAGCGCAGAGAAGTCAGTTTGCTGGGAATTATCAAAGCCAGTATCTAGCCCTTCGGATATTGCACCAAAGTTACCCTTAATTAGCTCTTTGCCTTTGCGAACCATTTCAGCAATGTTGGCGCCTTTTACTGCACCATCGGCAAATTCAAATGCTAGTTTACCCTGTAGGGCACTCATAAAGTCTTTTTGGCTCTGACCTGATGTTGCTAAGTCCCAATTGAGTGAGCCTTTGCCCATTAGCTTATCGAAGCCAGCGGCATCTGTCAGCAATGGTTGTGCGTCTATTTTATCTAACGAGAAGTTGGTGCTGATTTTGTAAGGAGCTTGTTTCGCATTAACTGTTACAGTGCCTTTACCATTACCTTCGTAGGCGGCAAACTTATCTAGGCTAATTTTCGCTACGCCTTTGTTAAGGTTTACAGTGAATTGATTAGCGCCAAGTTTGATTTCATTTGCTTTTAAGCCACTTGAACGGATCACCACATTCGCATCTAAGGCATTTAAGCCACTTAAATCCATTTTTGTGTCATCCCATACAATTGGTTTGGCTGGCTCGTCACTTTTAGGTTCTGGTTTCTCTGCTGGCGCTACCACCTCAGGTAAGTAAGGATTTAAGTCCAGCATACCTAAATCGATGTCAGCATTAACGGCTAAACGCTTACCTAAATTAAGCTCGCTTTTTCCTTTGATCTCTAATGCATCAAGAGTGGCGACTAATTCAGCTAGGTTGAACTTATCACCTTGCATACGCATTTTGCCACTAACACTAAATGCATTAAAGGCGCTTTCTTTAGCGTTCAGCTCGACTCCCTGCCATTTAGCAATGTCTTTTACTGAATCACCACTGAGCGCTAATTGACCTTGAATATCTTTACCTTGACCGGCTATTAAGCCTTTAAACTCAACATCAACTAACTTTGAAGTGACATCAGTTGTCACATTAAATGTATCACCTGCTATTGCTTTAGCTGGGTTATCAACTGTTACATCAAGCTCAAAGCGCTCTTGCATATAAGTGATCCCACCTTTGACTTCGAGTGATTTATGCAGTGAAGGCAGTAAGATAGCCAATTCTAAATCGCTAATTTGCTGTTTAGCTCCCGTTTGACCATCTAAATAAGTAAACGACCCACCATATATAGCCACTTCACCTAATTGAATATCAAAGTTTTCAGGTAGTTTGACTGCCTCACCTGCTTGAGTTTGCTGCTCAGGTTTCGCAGCTACTGCATCAAATAACTGCCAGTTAGCTTTACCATTTTTATCTGTTTCAAGCAGAATATTGGGTTCATTGATCACAAACTTTTCTAGTTTAAGTTCACCACCAAATAGCGAAAACCAAGGAATATGAACTGCAAGTTGCTGCATGCTTGCCATATCTGCACGTGAGCCAGTTTTCATATTGGCAAAATGCACATCTTCAAGTTCAAGCTTCAAAGAAGGAAAAACGGATAATGTTTTATCGCCTTTAATAGTTAAAGTACGCCCAGTGGTTTGCTCAACCTGCTCAGAGACTTTATTAAAAATGGCATCGGTTGGAATTAAAAACGGTGCAGCAATAATTAAAGCAACAAGCAATAATAATATGACACCAATAACTTTAAATAAGGTCTTCATGATGGTCCTTTCAAATGTGCAAATAATGTTCTTATCATAGCGGGAGTTAGCATTAAAATCATTGTGCAACGAAGAAAAATGCAATTTCCTGCATTCTACAGTGAATATATGAATTGTTACTGAAACATTTTGATACCTTTAGCTGCAAAACCATATAGCTGAATTTCGCAAAGCCGCGGGGCTTTCACAGCAAGAGCTAGCCGATGCTAGCGCCGTTTCACGCAAAACAATCAGCACGGTCGAAACATCACGCTTTACACCTTCAGTGATCATTGCATTGAAGATAGCTCGGCAGTTTGAAACTACTGTAGAGCAGTTATTTTCACTTGAATAAGCAGATTAAACCCTTTAAATGCAATCTTGTGCAGATTTAACTTATCAAGATTGCATCCCCTGTATTCTTCGGTATGATGCACAGCCCTGTTGTTTTAAGACGTTTTGCGCTAAAATTAAACAACTGAAAAATGTATTTAACCGGAGTACCATCAGGCATGAAAAAATTGCTCATTTCACCTTCACAAATGGCATTAGGCGAACAAGAAGGCCATATTTATCAAAATATTCTAAAGCAGGCTTCTGAAATCAGCTTAAACCTGATGGCGGTGAAAATAGAAAATCATCCTGAAGACTTCTTAGGTTGGTGCTATGAACTACTTAATGCTAGCCGTGACCGTATTAATCATGATTTACTCGAAACCAATCAATTACCAATTTTAAAAAAGCTTAATGACTTATTAGTTTCAGCAATTAGCTTCTTACAATTGAAAACATTACGCGTAGCGCCTTGGCCTGTAGTTAGTGTATTTATAGAGCAGCATAAAGATGTGTTAGCCC
Organism: Pseudoalteromonas sp. SR45-6; assembly: GCF_014163545.1. Taxonomy (NCBI): domain Bacteria; kingdom Pseudomonadati; phylum Pseudomonadota; class Gammaproteobacteria; order Alteromonadales; family Pseudoalteromonadaceae; genus Pseudoalteromonas; species Pseudoalteromonas sp. SR45-6. The sequence goes on along the minus strand of NZ_JACJDM010000040.1, from coordinate 34,266 downwards.
TTGATGAACAGTTACGCCTTGCCAACTATATAGCTGGTATTCGCGAGCAATCACTGAAAGAGATGATCCCTGAAGATTTATTAGCATTTAGTGGTAAACATACTTCTGCACTGGATCCAAGTAGTTATAATTTTGATGTCGAATGGTTTAGCTCTACTAAAAGCGCCAAAGCTTTTCATCAAATGCTTGCCGACCTGCCGGCATTATTTGATGAAGCATTAGCACATATACCTTTAGAAGGTGAAGTAACTGAAGCTGATTACCAAGAATTTGTGGTCAAATATTTAAAAGCCTTTACTGATAGCAATGAAAAGCCAACGCTTGCACCGGCAACTCGTCTATTAGCAATGCGCCGCCCAGATGTTTTTACACCAATTAATAACACCCGTTTAGATGCACTTTGTTCAGCATTGGCTATTACTAAATTAAATAATCGTGACTTTGCGCGTTATTGGCAGGATATTGTCCAAGCAGTTCATGGTATGTCTTGGTTTAAAATGGCAAGTGGTGACAGCGAGCTGGATCAACAACTTGTTGCAATCAAAGCATTAATTCCGTGCTTTTTCTATCATGCAGACAAAAACACGCCTGAAAACTCTAACTACATCAAGTTATTGAGCAAGCCAAAGCGTACAACTACCACTGGCACTAGAAAAGTGCGTCGTGGTAAAGAGTCTGCTGAAATACTTGTTGATCGCGCACTTGCTGCTGACGATATGCCTGAGCATATTCGCGCAAAGCGTGATTCAATTATCAGCGAAGTACAAAAAGGCCGTGGCGTGAACGAAACAATCAGCCTAATGCGTACTATTTTTGGTTAAACCACAGTAAAAAATACAAAAACCCGCTGCAACTGAGTTGTGCATGCGGGTTTTTTTACGCACCAATAAAGTGCGCAAGCTTCGTAAAAAACAATCTCCTCCTTTCACTATAAATATTTATACCTTTGTTTATAAAGTAATTTAAATATAAATTATTGCTTTTCATTTAACTTGGCACAAGCAGTGCTATTACCCTAGTAGACAACTAAAAATAGGATCCGCAATTATAGACTGCAATCTAATTAATAATTGCGAGCCAAAAAATCAGCATAACAACAGGATACCAAACATGTTAAAACTAAAATCAGCAATTGCGATCAGCACACTTGTACTCATGGGTGCAACATCTACAGCAGCATATGCAGAAGTAACAGCCAATGCCGCAGCAACTTCAAACTACTTATGGCGTGGTCAAGAACAAACCGGTGGTGATGCTGCAATTTCAGGTGGTATTGATTATGCCAACGAATCAGGTTTTTATGCTGGTACTTGGGCTTCAAATGCAAGCTGGGCCGATGAAATGACCTACGAGCTTGATCTCTATGCTGGTTTTGGTGGCGATATTAATGAAAATATGAGCTACGACGTTGGCTACATCTATTACGCTTACCCTGATGCAGCTTCTGGCGCAGACGCTGATTTTTCTGAAATTTACGGTAGCATCAGTATGGGTGGCTTTAGCTTTGGCGCATCAGTTCTTGCAACTTCAGCCGCAAGCGGTGATGGCACAGACTTTGGTGATTCGTTATACCTGACTGCAGATTACGGTTTCGCTGTTGGCAGTAATGGCACTGAAATGGCTTTACACTTAGGTCACTACTCTGGTGATTTTATTGGTGATGACGATATCATCGACTACGGCGTATCTATCTCTAAAGATGGCTTCACTTTTGGTCTATCTGATACCGATATGGATGACAGTGAGATTAAGGCTTACGTTGCTTTTTCAATGGACTTTAGCCTATAAAAAGAATGTGTTACTTGCTGCAACACTAAGGGCCGTAAGGCCCTTTCTCGATCTTGGTAAGCGGTAAAAGTGACTAAGTTCAGATTTTATGTCAAGACTTCCCCTAAACTCAGACTGCTTAAAACTTATAGCTTAAAACTTACAACTCCTACGGTACACTGTGCCCTGTTGAACCTTGCCAAATACGATACCATTGTTCGCGACTGAGTTTTAACTGCTTAGCAGCAACAGCCGATTTAACACGCTCAATGTTGCCAGTGCCCAGTACCACTGATGGGGAACTTGGGTGCATTAATAACCACGCGTAAACCACTTGATCAATAGAACTTGCACCAATTTCGCTGCCGACTTGCTCAAGTACTTGACGCAGGCGAATCGCTTTTTCATCATTTTCTGCAAAAATGCGACCGCCAGCCAAAGGTGACCAACACATAGGTTTAATATCAAGTAACTGACATTGGTCTAAACTACCATCATCAAGTGCTTGCATTTCATACGGTGAAAATTCAATTTGATTGGTCACCAATTCAAAATCAAGACGCGACTGCAATAAACTTAGTTGTGATGGCGTAAAGTTTGATACACCAAACTCGAGTACATCACCATTTTGCTTAAGAGTAGTGAATGCCTCAGCTACTTCGTCTGCATTCATCAAATAATCAGGGCGATGAATAAGTAATGCATCTAATCTATCGGTATTAAAATGCTTTAACGATTGCTGTGCTGAGCTAATAATATGTGCGGCACTCGAATCGTAATGATTAGCTTGGCCTGCTAACCCTAAGCTTGCAAAAGCAGGTTTGATACCACACTTAGTAATAATTTTGATCTCATCACGAATACTTGGCTTTAAAGCTAAAGCTTTACCAAACTCTGCCTCACAACCATATCCACCGTAAATGTCAGCGTGATCGGTGTGCCTTACGCCGGCTTCAATTGCTTGCTCAAGAAAAGTTAAACACTGTTGTGGAGTAATTTGCCAATCTAATAATCGCCAAAACCCAAGTACTAGTTCGTCAATAGCGCGATCTGAGCTGTTCATATTTCTACCTTTATTTTTGTAAAAAATATTGTCCCGGCAAGTTCAATGCAAGTACCAAAACAGTATCCCAATAAGCCATGATAATTTAATTGACCTTATTGATGTATTATTCTACATAATAAATAAGGTATTAATAGCTGAAAGTTATACCAGCACATGCATTAGCACATCAGTTTTATTCAGAGCTTTACCTTTTTTTGATGGCACAAGTCACAGGTAACGTAATAAACTTTTTGGATTAAATGAGGCTACAGATGAAAGACTTAACCCACACTATATACAGGCTGATGGCTTGCCTTTTACTCACGGTTAGTCAGTTGAGCTTTGCAGCAACCACTGAACAAGAAGTCACTCATTTGCTCAGCTTTATCGCGCAAAGCAACGCGACTTTCATTCGTAACGGTGATCAACACACCAGCACCGAAGCCGCTGATCATCTTGCTATGAAATACCACAAAGGTAAACGCTACGCTAAAACTACTGATGAGTTTATTGAAAATCTTGCCAGTAAAAGCTCATGGAGTGGCAAACCTTATACCGTTATTCTCAAAGATGGTACAAAAATAATCAGTAAAAAATGGCTTACAAACGAGTTAGCTCATTTTAGAACCACAGAAAAGCCGCAATAAGTGCGGCTTGGTTTCACTCTTAGGAGGGGTGATTTAAATTCTGAAATACAAACGATTCTTGAGCTGATATTTGTGAGTTCAAGAAATTGCTTAACTTTCATATTATTCATTTAATGAAGTATCATATGCAAACATAGCTGAACATTTTGTGAACACAACCTTAAAATAATAATCAAATAAAAATAAAATAGCAAAGTTGTAAACTAGATAGTACTTGCACCTGATTTTGCCACGAATGCTAAAACGAAACACAAAAAATAATCACCGATTTTAACTAAAAGTGAAAGCCACACAACAGCACAGTAATCAAATAGTAGCTCTGTAAGTGATACTAGCATTATCACTATAATTTCGTCATGCTGGATAGTAATAACATTTTGGCTTGCCTAATTTCAGCGCGCAAACAGCTGCATAGTTGTTTGATGTTAAAGCGAATAATAAACCCAATTAATACACTCAGCTATGCATATCTGCAGCGCCTTTTCATTAGCACTGAATTATAAGCCTGTAGAGCTATGACACTTTAATTTCGTTCTTTAATTGATAACCAGAAAGGCAAGCGATAGTGGATTTCTATAGGCAATATTTCACTCAAGTGCCGTAGAGTTTTATCTGTATCCTTTGTTGAAAAAGTCCCTGTAACTTTATACTTCGCAAGCTGCGGTTCAACACTGATAACACCCCGTCGGTAACGAGCAAGTTCGGCAATAAAATCGGTTAATTTGCTGCCATTTGCTTGTATTTTATGCTCAAGCCATAACGGCTTAGTTGTGAGTAAATGCTGTATTAGCATAATACTGTTTATATCAAAAACAGCTTGCTGCTTGGCTTTCAATCTAAGTAACTCTACGCCCTGCTTGGGTCGAAGCTCCACAACCCCTTCATAGACTTCAACTAAAGTGCGATACTCTTGTTGCTTGACAGTAAAACGTGTACCAATTGGCACAGCTTTTCCATCTCGCGTGGTCACATATAAAGGGGCTGTATGGCGTGCGCTGGTGACAGATATTTCTCCTTGTAATAAGTGTAATCTTCGTGCTGACTGATCGAAGTCAATATAAACGAGAGTATCTGTATTCAAAGCCATGATCGTACCGTCATTTAGGGTAACGGTTTTAATTTCTCCAACGGCAGTAACATATTCACGCCCACGAGGTTGGCTTGCTCGCCCCGCAAAAATCAAACTCAGATTCGCTAGGCTAAAGAGACCTAATACAAGTAGCTGTCGCCGTGATAATCCCTTTTTCTTACGTGCTAATACTGCACGACTAAGTTCAGATTGCGGAGCTTGATGAAATGTCTCCTGCAGTTGCTCTAACCGCTGCCATACTAAGGCATGTTCGGGCTCAGCCTCATACCAAGTTTTAAAAGCACTTTTATCATCTTGGCTAACATCTTCAGCCCATAATCTAGCCATCCAAACCGCGGCTTGTTGTATTGTCTCAGGCGAGATTTGCGTCATGATTAAAACAACATTTCTAGGTTAACCATTAAACAACTTTGTAATGCTCTGGCTATGTATTTTTCTACCGACGACACAGAAACATTTAATTGCTTTGCTATTTGTTTATAACTCATATTTTCAAGCTGACGCATCAATAATGCTTGGCGGACTTTTTCGGGTAACCGCTGCAAAAGATTATCTATTTCCGTCAGCGCTTCAATCATTAGCAGCTGAGACTCTGCAGATGCCGACAGAGCAATAGGATCATTTGCAATTAACTCTAAATACGCAGCTTCTACATTGCGCTTGCGATACAAATCTATCACCAACCCTTTAGCAATATGCGTTAAATAACGCCGAGAGTCTCGCATGCTTGGTAGTGTTGTTTTTGCTAACATGCGCAAATAAGTATCTTGTACTAAATCTGCTGTGGTTTCAGGACAACCTAAGCGGCGTTGAATATAAATAGACAGCCAGTTACTGTGCTTTTTATACATATCATCAATACACGCTATATTGACAGGATTGCTTATCATTCTGTATCACCCCTAAAAATGAATGCGAATGATAATACTTATTAATTGCAGTTAATTCAAGGCAAACCTCCTTTTGCCTTTACATTAACTTGTGAATAAAGAGAGTTTTTAAAACTTTTTCTCAAACTTTAAACTGACACTGTTTTTATCATAACTATATAGCCAATCTACATTACTGTTAACAGCAGTATGATTTAAGGTAAAAATTGGTGTCATACTAAATACAGCTAGATTTGGCATGCTTACAATCAGTGTGTAATTTTGCTCAAGGTCTTTACGCTTTTGCGCCAATAAAGCACTATACTGTTCATATTTACGCGATCTGAGCGATGCAAAGAAAGTTGTCTCTACCCCATTACTCCAGCGCTTATTGACACCAAATCTACTCGAAAATAATTGGTAAGCATGTACCTGTTCACTGTTATTCTTTTTACTGTAATCTAGACCACCAAACAGTAACCATTGTTCATTAAGCTGATACCAAAGGGTATTGTAATTTGCCAATTGTGTACCGGATTGATAACTATAGTGCTGAGGTTGATAAGACTGCTGTTCAATTTCAAGCTCAAGTTTTACATTTAGTTTTTTCGACAGGTTTGTTAGCCAATCAAGCTTAACACCCGCAGCACTGTAAAGCGTACTATTGCCTAATGCATTGTATTTAAATTGCCCAGATGCTGAAAATTGCTCATAAGCCGTTTGATAGCTATAACCTAAATTAGCAATCACAGTGTGCTCATTATATTCACTGTTACTTAGATAATTACTGCCATACGCAAGACCTCGGAAACTCAATCCGTGGTGACCAGAATAAGCGAATCGTTTACTAATATTTGCATCAAAGTCAACACCGTCTCCCGATACAGCCTGAGGGGTTTCACGCTCAATTAAACACTCTTCGCTCGGCAGCGAAAGCAAACACGTATAACTTTGTGATGACTGATTCAAGTTATCGCTAAAACTTGGCCCTAACGCAAAAGACCCCCGCCAAGCTTGACGATAGTTAAGCGCATCAATAAAACTATTTACAGTGTGGCGCACACCGTCAACCTTAGGGTTGTCATTTGGTAACTGCTCAGCAATATGTTCAAACAATATAAGCGCATCAGTATTTTTATTATTATCAAACAACACCCGCGCCAACTCTAATTGACTAGGTAAAAAGTCTTGTCGCTGAGCTAATACAGCCAAATGTTGCTGTTCAGCTTCGTTTAAACGTCCAGCAGATCGAGCAATCGCACCTTGCGCATAATGAGCTAGCATTACATCGTAATTTTTTAGTGCCACATAGCGAGATAAAAAATCTTGTGCTGCTGGCCATTGTTTATGCTGAACTAACAAATAGACTGCTTGGCCTAATTCATGAACATTGTTATTAACTTGGATTTGCTGACCATTAATTGTAAAAGAGGAAGACTTAGCTGAATCATGCGCCGCATCGGCAACCATTGAATGCTCATTTTGTTTTATATTTTGCTCTATACGTTGCTGTAAATGTAATCGCGTTTCAGTCGATGCAGATAAGAGAGGGGAGTTTAACACTAACATTACTACCCATAATTGCACTGTATTACGGTAATAATGACTTTTATTTTGATGGTTCATAATAATACTCAAAAGCGTCAATTAAAGGGGCCAAATATTAGCCCCAACTAAATAATTGCGATTACTTTTTAGTTCCACCAAACGCAGTATCTAATTGACGATCAGCAAAGGTAGCAATACCTGCAAGTGACGCAGCATCAGCACCAAAGAAATGGCCTGTAGCTACACCCCGAGAAGTACCATTTGCTAACGAGGTACCATTAAATGCAGCTGTGGATGATGTTATGTTTGCATTCACTGTTAATGAAAGAGATGAATTAGCTAGGCTACCTGTTAACTTCTGAGCACCAAAATCAGCCGTAAAATCGCCTGTAAGTTGATTATTACCACTGAACTTATTTACTCCTTTAACTGCATAACTAGCTATACCACTTACTGGTACTGTCGTGTTGGTATTATTACCAACATAATATACTGCGCGGTCGTTGCCATTACCGTTAAAATCTTGTGACCATTCACCAAACCAGACATCGCTAGTACCCACTTTTGCAAAATTAAATGTGCCAGTACCACCATGACCCATGCTTAAAGAGTGAATACCGTTAGTTGGTTGGGCATAAGCTGATAACGCCTGAAAATCAACTTTCTGTTGAGTAGAGCCCATTGCCGCAATGCCAATACCAGCTCGACCTGCTACATGAGGACCACCATTAACCGTAGACTCTCCTACTTCAATATTGGTATTGTCATTTTGAGTACCTACGTAATTTGCATGGGCAGCAAAGCTAAAAGTGGTTGTAAGTACGGCGAGTGTTGCGAATAATTTGTTCATTTTTCAGTTCCTTTTAAATAAAAAATCAATGAAATAAAAAGCACAACTAAGGTGCTTTCATTAACTACACCGAACGAAAAATAAAAACCCACAAAAAATAATAACTATTTAGTTTGTGGGTTTATTTTTTAAGCTAATTCAATAAATTAAAAGTTCATTTGTAGTTTTAACTTCACAGTTCTACCAGGAGCTGGAACGCTCGAACGAACCAGTGGGTCAATATAATAAAGATCAGTCAAGTTAGTGGCTACTAACTCAACGTTAAGGCGCTCACTCCAAATATACTTTGCGTATGCGTCAAAAGTCAGCGCTTTATCTCGCTCAAGATCTTCTTCAGTTTTACTGGCTGATAAATACACACTTCGTAATCCGGTTTCTAAGGAATTTTCGAAATAACGACCACCAAGGCTCAAGTTAACCGAGTCATTAGGAATAGCTTGATCACTTAAGTAACCACCTGCAAAACCAGCATGTACACAATTAGGAACAGAGCCCTCGACAGGGTCCTGAGTAATTGCAAGGCTTTCATCACAGACTTCATTCTTAGTCATGTGAGATAAACTTAAATCAGCAAAAAACGAACCATTGTCATAGCGGCCTTGAAACTCAAATCCTTGCAGCGTTTGCTTATCAATATTATAAAAACGAAGTAAATTACCTGAGCGTTCTATGACATCTTTTGTTTTATGATGAAAGTAGGTTAATTTAATGTCCCCTTGTTCAAAGTTATGTACAAACGCAGTTTCATAATTATAGGTATGCTCTGGTTTAATATCTGTGTAAGGGTTGTTATTAGCCGAGAAGCCTAAAGTACTTTCGAACATACTCGGGAAGCGGATGCCCTCGGTATAACGTATGTACACTCGACTATGTTCATTAAGTAAATAAGTTGCAGCAAATCCTGGAGCCCAGTGGCTGCCCTTTTTTTTACCGCCCTCAATTGGCTTCTCGTACTCATTAACAGGCCCACCCGCTTGGCGACAACTGCCTTCTATATAATTAGCTACGTTATTCAATTCACCGTTAACACATATATTATTTGCTCTGCGGTATTTACCCTCACCATTATGTAACCAAGGCTCTAAATTGACTTTATTTTTCATTTCTCGGACATCTTCAAGGTAGCTTAAAAAGTCTTCAAGGCCTGCAGCATCGCCTAAGAAAAGATCGCTATACTGCTCTCTCTCTTGCTCCCTTATTTCTTGATGTTCCGCTTCTGTGTAAGCTGTTTTATACTCTAAATATACCCCTTCAGCGGCAGAGTGCTCTTTCGTAAAGCGCTCATCCTCAGCCGCAATTCGGCTTGATAAAAAGTCATCAATCGCCCAATAACTTTTATAACTCGCACCAGCTGAAAGTATCAGCGACTCACTAGGCATCCATTTAAAATTAAACTGCCCTTCAAGCTCTTCTCGTCTGCCCTCACGAGGCCAGTGCTTCCAACCATCGACTGTACCGCGATATTCATCTTCTGAGCGAATTTTATGATATTGATAACGCGCTGACATAGTTAGCTCCAACTCATCCGATAACATCATTTGGTTACTTACATCAAAACCAAAACGATTCTCACGGTTATTGGCAACTGCTGTATTACGTATTATTGGGCTTGCATCAGGATCCGCTAACTCCCAAATAGCATTAGCGTAATTTGGGAACCCCCCAGCAGAGTTAGTATTGCTAATGGTATGAGTGCTCCAGAGGTTTGAAGTGACGTTAATAAACTTACTTTTCGGGTTCCACTGATATTTTATGTTATAGGCTTGTGCTTCAACTTTACTAAGAGGCCATTGTGCCATTTCACCATTTTCACCTATGTCACCAGCTCGACTTGCCATAATTTCACCGTATTGCGCATTAGTGATACGTGCACCGAGGTTTAATTGCTGGTTTTCACTAATATTAAATTCACCTTTGAGTAAAAAAGATTCCAACTCGCTGGATGTATTTGGCACTTCATAACCTGGTCGTTGACGGTGCGCTAAAGAACGCGGATTCATTTTAGTAATATTAAACTCTTGGTCATTAGGCTGATTGTAAAACTCTGATTTTTTGGTGCCACTAAAATAGTTGCCCTTATTACGATATGCATAGGCGGCGAGTAATTCATAGTTATCTTGGCGCGTAGCTAGCGCTAAACGATAAGCATAGTCTTCACCAGACAAGGGGTTATTTTCTTTATCACCACTCATCTCTTTCCATAAAGAAGGGTCGCCGTAAGCAAAATTAGGTGTCATTTGCGGGAAACCTTCCACCTCCCTGTAATCCTGCCCAGTCAATAAAGTCGGCAGCTTAGGAGCAACGGCATTATTACTACTTTCCATTACAAGACCCCCACCGCTGGTTTCCCCTTCAAGCAGTACGTCGCTAGCACTAATAGTGCTAACTTGTACCCCCCCACCAACTGAAGTATGTGCATTTGGAGTTAGTGAAGGGCCTTTTATTGCTTTAATACTGCCAATTAAATTTGAATCAACATAATTACGATTTGAAACGCCGCGATAGCCGCGCCACACTGTAATTGCTTGCTCAGTACCGTCTATTGATAATGGCACTCGCCCTGGGCCTTGTACCCCACGAATACTCGGGTCAACACCTCCACCATTTCGTGCATCACCGCTGTAAATATTGAGCATACCTTTGAACAAATCAGCAGCATCTTTGCCCTTATATCGCTCTATTTCATCTATTGATGTATATACCGTTGATATATCATCATCATAAATTGCATGCTTACCAGCTTCATCACGAGTGACACCATAATTATCTCCAGTAGCCACATTGATGGTATCTAATATCATTCTATTTTCGCTAGCTTTAGCTAAAATTCGATACGAGCCATCTGTTTGAGCCACACTATAAAGCCCACTATTAGAGAGTAGAATATTCATAGCCTGCTCAGGACTATAACGACCTTGTAATGAAGGGCTTTGGGTTTTTTGCGACAAACTAGCATCTAAATGAAACTCTATACCTGCGGTGATCGCCAGCTGATTTAAACTATCATCAAGCTTACCTGCGGGAATATTAAAGGTATGAATCTGCGGTGTAGCCGCATATGACACCCCGGGCGCTGCTAAACTAGCCATTCCAAGATGGGCACTGAGCAATAAAGTGAGTAATTTAGGTTTAGGTAAAAATTTCATGTCGACTTCCTTTCTTGTAGTTAGGTATTAACTAAGCAATACACCGAATGAAAGTGACTATTCCTCAAAAAATAATTTAATTTTTAATCTTTCACTATCTTGTTTACCCAAAAATGAATCATCTTAATGAAGACCGACAAAGTAATTTTGTTATCTAATTACAGGAAAATGTAAGTGAAATATTACTTGCACCTAATCTCGCTACTGGGTATAAAAATAGTTATCAACATTTAATAAGAAGCGAAAAGCCATGCAGCAACATGACCACCAACCACTTACAGACTTTATTGAATATCCACATGAACAGATGCTTGAACGCGCTAATGAGTTTTTAACGACAAGCCAGCGTCGTCATACAATTCGTAGTTTTAGCGACCGACCGGTGCCAAAAGATATTATTCAAACCTGCATTAAAGCCGCAGCTACAGCACCAAGTGGTGCAAACCACCAACCGTGGCATTTTGTAGCAATTAATAGTAGTGATGTGAAAAAGCAAATTCGTGAAGCAGCCGAGAAATTAGAACGCTCATTTTATGAAGGCCGCGCTGGTGAAGAGTGGTTAGATGCTCTAAAGCCATTAGGCACTGATGCCAGCAAACCTTATTTAGAGCATGCACATTGGCTAATTGCCGTATTCAGCCAAAAGAAAGGCGGCTTAAATACTGATGATAAAAACACCAACTACTATGTGCATGAGTCAGTCGGTATTGCCACCGGCTTTTTAATTCAAGCATTACATCGCGCAGGGCTTGCAACACTAACTCACACACCTAAACCAATGAGCTTTTTAACCGACATTTGTGGCCGCGACAAAGACAACGAACGCCCCTATATGCTGCTCATTGCCGGTTACCCAAGTGATGATGCTACTGTGCCTAATCATGCCTTGGTGAAAAAATCACTCGACGAAGTTGCGACCTTCATTTAGGTTTAAAATCCACCGCTAATGTGTCGCCGGCGTTAAGCCCGGCGATAATATGCTGTTTAGCATTAATCACCTCCCCTAAACGAACAAAGCGGCGCTCAATCTTTTGCTCGTTAATAACATATACCATGGCTAATTGACCGTACTCATGCACCCAACTTGGCTCAATTAAAATTCCTTGCTCGGTATCCAGTGGCAAGTGAAGCTGTGCATATAAACCAGGCATCAAGTTTGATTGTGTTGGCAACTCTAAACGAATTAACATACTACGTGCAGCACTATCGGCAATCGGAACAATTTCACTCACCACCGCAACAGCGGTTATATTAAGTGAAGGCAAACTGACCGTTAAGCTTTGACCCAGTGTGAGGCTAATTGCCTGACGTTCTCGCACATTAAATTCAAGCTGTAATTGTTGTGGATTATAAAGTGCCAATAAAGGTGAACCAGGCACTGCGGTATCACCTGGTTCAACTAACCGCTCTACAACAACTCCAGAAATGGGCGCTTTTATACGGGTAAATTCAAGTGCGACTTGTGCTTGGGTTTGCTGTTGCTTGGCAACAGCTAAGCTTGCGGTTAAGTTATCAAATTTCGCTTTTGCCTCATCATTATCACTAACCGATACCAACCCTTGTGAATATAAGTCAGTTACGCGCTTAAGCTGTTTATCAGCTTGTGTAAGTGACGCTTGAATGGCTTTTATTTGCGCATCACTTTGTGCCAATTGCGCTTTAAAATCGTCTTGCTGCAAAGTAATGAGAACATCGCCTTGCACAACACTATCACCAGCACGTACATTTAAACGTTCCACTTGTGCCATCACTCGTGACGAAATTTGCGTGTTTTGTTTTGCAATCACAGTACCGGGAACATCTTCACTGCGCTTGATCGCCGTCCGCTCAACGGTAGCGACTTTTCCCTCATATGTCGTTGCTAATACGGGTTTATTTGCTGCGGCTTGTTTATTTGAAAAGCTGCCTGCCATATAAAGCACAGCAACAATAATCACTAGCAACGCAATGATTGAGCCGAACAGTTTTGATTTACCTTGCATGAGCTTCATCCTCGGTTGTTTGTGTGTTCGCAAACACTAAATAATAAACTAGCGGCACCACAAACAACGAAAACAATGTTGATGCCACAATGCCAAAAATAATAGCGATAGCAAGACCACTAAATACGGGGTCTAACGTAATCACTAAGTTGCCTAATAAAGTTGTGCCAGCAGTCAGTAATACTGGCCGCATCCGCGTTGTGCCTGCGGCAATCAATGCCGCTTTTATTGCCATCCCTTGCCCGCGAGCTTGATTAATAAACTCAACTAAAATAAGCGAGTTACGCACCACAATACCAGCAAGTGCTATCATGCCGATCATCGCTGTTGCGGTGAATAGCACAGGCTCTGGAGCACCGGCTATGGAGCGCTCACCAAACTGATTTAATAACCAAAAACCCGGCATAATACCAATCACAGTAAGTGGAATAGCCGACATAATAATCAGCGATAAACTGGCAGATTGCGTTTGTATTCGTAAAATAATAAAAATGGCGGTTAACGCAAAAGCAAACGCAATTCCCATATCTCTAAACACATCAATTGTGATCCGCCATTCACCTTCACCACTAAACGTTACATGCGTGCCTTGTGGTAATTGCCAAGCCTGAGTTCCACCGTTATTAAAAAAGCTGCGGGCTAACCAATTTGTTTGCTCAAAATCATCGCTACTTACATTTAAATCAGCGTTTACGTCCGCAATGATTTCTGCAGGAGTACGGCCATTAAGCTCTGCCATCACGTATACAACCTCGCGTTGGTCTTTACGCATAATCGGTTTTGCGACATTTAGGTTATGAAATTCACCCAGCTCAGATAAAGCCACCAACGGTCGTGGCGCACTAGTTAAACCAAACTCATTAGTTGATTTTGCCAGCTCTCTATCACCTCTGATTTGTATAGCAAGCAGTTGCGCTAATTGGTTTCGCTGCTGATATGGTAATTGCATTTTGATATCAACGGGCTGCGTTTCACCACTGACATACATTACGCCCACATTTTTACCCGCAGATGCAATCGCTAATGTATTGGCAATATCTTGTGTTGATACCGCCGACAAAGCCGCCTTGGCTTTATCGGTAATAAAGCGCTGCATCGGAGCCGTGGCTGCAATACTTGTATCAACTTCAACTACATGGGGCTCTTGCTTCAGTCGTTGTGCAACTTGTTGAGCCGCTTGATGGTGGGTTTGCGTATCAACAAACGGATCACGATACACTTCAGCCACTAAGGTGCTAAATACTGGCGGCCCGGGTGGAACTTCAACCACTTTTATCACAATGCCATTAACGCCCAATGGCTCAAGCTGTTTACGTAAACGCATCACGACACCATGAGACTGTTGCTCGCGCTGCGCTTTGTCTAATAGTAATACTCTAAGCTCAGCTAAATTAGCGGCCTCACGGCGATAATAACCGCGCACCATACCATTAAAATCCATGCTTGATGGTTGCCCTACATACGCAGCTATTTCACTTACTTCACTAAGCTGCCATGTTATTGCTTGTACTTTACGAGCGGTCAGTGTTGTTTGCTCCAGATTCGTCCCCTCGGGCATATCTATCAGTACTTGTAGTTCATTTTTATTATCAAACGGCAATAACTTCAGCGGCACAATTCGCATCACGGGCAGCAATGCACTGATAATAAATAATCCTAAGGTTGCCCATAAAATCAGTTTTGCGCGCCCTTTACTGGCCAGTAAAGGCGTTAATAAGCGTTCATAAATAGCTACTTTAGGGGAAGTTAAATCATTGTGCTCAACAACCGGTTCTTTTAATAACTTCATGGCAAGCCAAGGAGTTACAAAGAATGCCACAATGGTTGAGACCATCACGCTTACAGGCACATTAAATGCCATTGGTGCCATATATGGGCCCATCATGCCAGTGATATAAGCCAAAGGAATAAAAGCCACCATGATGGTCAGTGTCGACATTAATAATGCACCACGTATTTCGCTCATTGCAGCGACAATCTGTTGTTTTTTATTGCCTTTGTTTTGTAAAAAACGGCTAATATTATCAATGCCCGTTATCGGATCATCCACCAGCAAGCCCAGTGATAATATCAATGCAAATAACGTTACTCGGTTGATGGTGTAACCAAACGCAAAATCGAGGCTTAAGGTTATGCCATAACAAATTGGCACAGCTAAACCAACAACGATAGCGGGTCGCCAGCCTAAGAACACGCCAACAAAAATCACTACGGTAAATACCGCAAACACTAAGCTTGAGGTTAAGTTATTCACTTTTTCGTTAGCGGTTTGCCCGTAATCTCTAAGTATTGTGTAATCTATTTGCGAAGGTAAAAAATTAGTTTTTAAATCAGCCATCATCGCGTGTACATCATTTGCGACTGCGACTGCATTTGTGCCCGCTTTTTTAGCAACACTTAAGGTGACTAAAGGATGCTCTTGTGTGGTATCAGATTGCGCTAGCCACTGATAATTTTCAGGCTCACTTGGTCCATCGAGTACTTTTGCAATATCTTTTAAATAAACACTTTTGCCGTTAATAACATTTACAACAAGCTGCTCAATCGCGGCTTTTGTTCGTAACACATCACCAGCTTGTAGCATGATTTGTTGCTCTGCATTAACAACACTGCCAACCTGAGATAATTGATTAGATACACTCAGTGCATAATAAACATCGCTGAGCGTAGTTTGATGAGCTGCTAGGGCCGTCGCATCTAAATTGACCGTTAAAGTGCGTTTGCGCCCAGCAATCACTTTAACTTCACTGGTGTTTTCTATGCGCTGTAAACTATTCGCAATTTCGTTAGCAAAACGGGTTAACTCATAGTCGTTATATAATTTAGGATCTTTACTAAATAAGCCTAGCATCACAATCGGCACGTCATTTACTTCGACCGGGCGCACCTGCCATGAGCTAATAACTGACGCCATGGTATGTTGATAACTATATAGTTTGGCGTAAGTATCGAGGATTGCTTGTTCACGATCATGACCCACAGTAAAGCGCAATGTCACCACAGTGCCATTACTTTGTGTGGTTGAATAAATATGCTCAACACCGCGTAATTGCGCCAATAACTTTTCGAGTGGTTGCGTGACCAGCCTTGCCACTTCGGGAGCTTCAATGTTAGGAGCTGAGACATAAATATCCAGCATCGGCACCACTATTTGCGGTTCTTCTTCACGGGAAGTTTGCTGCAGCGCCATAATGCCAAGCAACACAGCCATTACAAAAATAATGATAGGAATACGCCCGTTAAGACTATTTTTTACTGCACTGTCGAGCTTATCCATTTGGTTATTCCTTACAAAATAAACCATAGAGCGTGGCTAACATAGCCTGTGCGTTGTCGTTAATCACCCGATAATAGATGGTCTGGCTTTCGCGACGAGTACTAACAATATTTGCTTTTCGTAGTGCAGCCAAATGCTGCGATAAAGCAGACTGTGCCAATGGTACAGCCGCATTTAATTCAGAAACACTCATTTCACGCCCCTGCAAAGAGCACAAAATCATTAAACGGTTTTTATTTGCTAAAATTTTTAATAGCTGCTCAGCATGCTCTACGTTATTAGCCATAGCTGCAAAGTCGATAGTCATAGTTCCACTCTTATATTCAAAGTACAGCAGATTATAGTTAGCTATATTAGAAAAGTCTAATATTATAATTTACTAATGTAGCTTTATCTAATATATTAAATAGTAACAGTCACTATTACTAAGGTTAACCGTGAAACTAAACGATGCTCTTCGCTTGATAGCAGGTGTAATGATTTGCATATCATTGTTACTACAGCAATTTCATGATCCATTGTGGATTTGGTTTACAGTGTTTATTGCTCTAAACTTAATTCAATCAGCATTTAGTAAATGGTGCCCGATGATCACTCTTTTAAAAAAACTAGGTTTCGAGGAATAACATGCTTACTTCAATCCCAGATCTAATGAAAATAATTACGCCAAATCAACGCCGCATTGAGGCTACACAGGCCAAGCAAGAAATTGCTGACAACAAAGGACTACTAATTGACGTACGTGAACCCGCCGAACATGCGGCAAAAGCAGCTATCGGCGCAATTAATATTCCCCGAGGTTTACTAGAAATGAAGTTAATGGAAATCGAAAAAGACCCAGCTCGGCCAATTTACTTACACTGCGCCAGTGGCGCACGCGCAACATTAAGCGCTGAAGCACTTACCCGCGTTGGTTATGAAAACGTCACCGTTATTACCTGTAATGCAGAACAGGTTTGCCAAGTATTTTAATGCAATTGGCATAACAGCTTCACATAAAAGTCATACTGGTCGGATAAGCTCTTACTTTTAAATTTAGCGGTACAGAGCAATGACGTTTACACGAAGAAATTTTTTAAAAGCCTCGGCGGCAGGATTTGGTGTCGCCGTTTTATCATTAGGATTAACAGCTTGTCGGTTTGACGATGAAGATGACGACATTCTTGACGTGAGCTTTGTTCATGGTGTTGCCAGTGGTGATCCATTAGCTGACAGCCTAATTCTGTGGACTCGTGTAACCCCTCTAGATCCAACAACCACCAGCATTAAAGTACAATGGCAAGCAGCAACCGACCCTAACTTTGCTAATATCAGCCACAATGGTGAAACACATATAAGTGCAGCTACAGACTTCACCCTAAAAGTCGACTTACAAGGCTTAAACGCCAACACCACTTACTATTATCGCTTTAAATCGAATGGCAAAACCTCACCTATTGGTGCAGGTAAAACACTACCAACAGGCAGCATTGATAAAGTGAAATTTGCTGTTATATCGTGTGCCAACTACCCCGCAGGCTTTTTCCATGTGTATGGTGAAATAGCCAAGCAAACAGACATAGACGCTGTATTGCATTTAGGTGATTACATCTATGAATACGGCAATGATGGCTACGCTACTGAAGATGCTGGTATTTTAGGCCGTTTACTGCCAGAAGATAACAGTGACGAAATAATTAGCTTAGCTGATTACCGTAACCGCTATGCCCACTATCGTACTGATTCAAACTTACAAGCTGCGCATAGTAACTGTGCATTTATTACTGTGTGGGATGACCACGAAATTACCAATGACACATGGCGAAATGGCGCAGAAAACCATAATGAAGGCGAAGGTGAATTTAGCGAACGTAAGCTACATGCCCTACAGGCCTATTTTGAATGGATGCCAATTCGTAATGTAGCTGATAAAGAAAGAATTTACCGTCGCTTTGAGTTTGGTAATTTAGTCTCTTTATACATGCTAGACACGCGTGTACTCGCCCGTGATGAACAGCTAAACTATGCTGATTTTGACCTAACCAGTGCACAAGGACAAAGTGATTTTGCAAACGCACTAAGCTCACCATCGCGCGCATTACTTGGCAATGAGCAGCTAACATGGCTCACTGATGGCATGACAACATCAAACTCAAAATGGCAGGTACTTGGCCAACAAGTACTGATGACCAAAATGCATTTGCCGTTTGAAGTACTGCAACTACTAGTGAGCTTACAAATAAGTCAAGCAAATGGCGGCGACACAAATGCATTATTAGCACAAGCATCGGCATTATTTGCTGAACTTGCACAAATCAAAGGCCGTGTGCTTGCAGGCGATCCAAGTGTTACTGATGTCGAACGTGCCCGAGTTGATACTACTGCACCATACAATTTAGATGCATGGGATGGTTACGCCTACGAACGTGAAGTGCTGCTTGGTACTGCCATTGCCGCACAAAAGAACTTAGTGGTTTTAGCGGGTGATACTCATAACGGTTGGGCTGGGCAATTAGTTACTGATGCTGCAAACCCAATTGCAGCGTCACAAAATGCCGGTGTAGAATTTGCTACCTCTTCGGTGTCTTCGCCTGGTCTTGAAGAATACCTAGCACTGAATACGCAAGGGCCAGAAGCAACCGCACAAATGGAGCAAGT
Organism: Pseudoalteromonas sp. SR45-6; assembly: GCF_014163545.1. Lineage (NCBI taxonomy): Bacteria > Pseudomonadati > Pseudomonadota > Gammaproteobacteria > Alteromonadales > Pseudoalteromonadaceae > Pseudoalteromonas > Pseudoalteromonas sp. SR45-6. The sequence continues at coordinate 15,408 of NZ_JACJDM010000040.1, read as the reverse complement.
AATCCCATTATTGGTTAATGATTTAATCTATAACAACCTCGTAGATCGTGGCTACTTAACCGTTACTTTTACCCCAGAGCAAGCCACCGCTAAGTGGAATTACGTGAGCAGCATTAAAACCGCTTCATACGAAATGCAAACCGAGCGCAGTAAAGAACTACGTATGCTAGCAGGTCAGCCAGTAATACAAGGGTAAAGATTCTAGGTGCTAGGAAAAATGTTTAGATGAAAGATTAAAACAGCCCGGCGATCACTCGATCGCCGGAATTTTTGCGTTACGACTTTAATCATTGGTAATTCCTTTCATATTCTTAGTGTCGCTATTCCTCTCAAAGTGCATGAATAAAACATGAGCGATACTTGATAGCACGATCAATACAATGCCTGTGATACCCAATAAAGTTTGAGTTTGTTGAAGAAAAATGTAGCCCAAAATACTAGAAAATAGAATTTGCGCATATTCAAGCGGCATTAGCTTAGATAAGTCACTTTTATTAAAAGCGAAAAAACGTGCTGCAAGTTTAGTAATAAGGAGCCCACCATATAGCATAATTAGTAGAGCACTATTTGTACCTAAAGGTTTCCACACAAAAATAGCGACGGGTAATAAGATAATCGCCGAATAGAGGGGAGCAAAAACCATTTGAGGCACAACTTTCTCTGCATTGCCTATTTTCTTTAAATTAATATTATAAATGACTAAAATAGCTACCGCTGACAGTGCAAAGATCAATCCTAGATAGAGGTTTTGCTGCGTTACTTGGCTCGCCATTAGTTTTGGAGAAAGCAGCATCATCACTCCAGCTAAATTCAAAATAATAGCGATATAGACATAGGCTTTTGGTTTTTCTCTAAAGATAAACACCGACAAAATGGACGTTATAAGTGGCACAAAAAAGTTAATCGCGGTTACTTCCGCTAAACTTAGATATTGCAGAGCATAAAACAAACATATTGTTGAACTAACACCAAGCAGTCCTCTGAAAATATGTAGCTTCATTTTTTGGGGTTTGATATTTTCCCATTTGCCTTTCGAGAATAATATAATGGCCGCAAAAGCTGCAATTACATTAACCAAAAAGACAACTTGGAATGGGCTGATAGCTTTACCTAAAAAACCACCGATTAGTAACATCACACTTAAGATAAATGAATCTGACAACATCCAAATCACTGCGGTTGACTCTTTACTAGCCATTTAACTTCTCTCCATGTGTTTGTGTAGCACAAATATATGCTACAAAATTAGAGTCCTATTAGAAATCAACTACTTTGACCCCTAATAAAGCTGCATCCTTTTCAGATAAAACCGCTTTAAATTACACCCGTAAAAGGTACAAGGCAAGAGGTTTAGAGATAATTTGAGCTAATAGCATAAGACACTTTGGGAGGGTTAAAACAAAAGAAGACCCTTGCTGTTAATGAAAAAGTTCAGATATTGGCCTTACGTTATCACACCCAAAAAATAATGACTTATTTGCTTAATAGTCACGGTTTTTGTACAAAAAATCTTTACGTGATTTATTCACAAAGAGGTTAAGAGGCACTGTAATGTGGGGGGAGAACAACCTAAACAACACAGTATAATATAAAGCTGTTCTCACTTTTTATCATCCAGCATTGTCACTAACATTTGTTCAATATTTTTCACACTGTAAGTAAGTGCGCGTATTAGCTCAACTTGGCTTTGTGGTTCATGATCAGCCGATTTTGTAGTTGACTGCTGTGCGGTTAGATTATCTTTTTGAGTTAAGATTGCCTCGCGAAACTCACTGGCATCAACTACCCCAAGTAACGATACTAATGCGCCATGACCAGACTGACCTGCGGTTTCAAAACTCAAGCGGTACAAACCAAACAAGCGCATCAGTGGACCTTGGCTTAACCCGACGTCAGTTATTTTTTCAAGTGGGATGGATTTTTCTTCTTTGAAAAATACACCGCGCTTAACAACTAGCTTTCGCTCTAATAAGTTAGCTGACATAGCTGCCAATATTCGCCCTGCCACCAGCCAGATAATGAAAGCGACGAATGGGATAAATGGAATTCCCACCAAACACAATACACAAGTGATAACTCCAAGCACTACCCAGTATGATTTTACTTTAGAGTCGAATTTAGCACTTTTTAAAATAGGGGTACTCATAGCTTACTCTTAATTTGATTAAACATTTAAATTACGTGATCACTGAGTTGAATGCAATTTAGCTAAATTGTTAACCTATTACCAAGTATTGCCAATAAACCTAAAAGATTAACACAAAGGGTTGTTTAAACAGGTCGTGTGTTCTATATTCTCGCAATCGGATCTATAGACGTCTAAACATCCACAGCAAGATTATCTCATACAGAGGAAGCGCAATGACAACTCACACCTTAACTTTACTTGATGGCGGCATGAGCCGAGAGCTCGCTCGCATTGGCGCTCCCTTTCAACAGCCGGAGTGGTCTGCGCTTGCCATAATAGAGGCGCCTGAAAAAGTAACCCAAGCACACAATAGCTTTATTCAAAGTGGTGCCAATATTATTACCACAAATAGCTATGCGTTAGTACCTTTTCACATTGGTGAAGAGCGCTTTGCACAATCAGCCAAATCACTTGCTGCAACAGCTGGCCAAGCCGCAAAAGACGCTGTGATACAAAATAATATAGGAACTAAAATAGCAGCCAGTTTACCACCTATGTTTGGCTCTTATCGTCCAGATTTATACCAAGCAGATCAACTTAGTCGTATCGCAACGCCTTTAATCGAAGGTTTAGCGCCTTATGCTGATTTATGGCTAATAGAAACGCAAAGCCTTATTCAAGAAGCGCTAGATATAAACACGTTAATTAACCAGATCTGCAACAACCAAAAACCGGTATGGGTTGCTTTTACCCTTGAAGATGAACAACCAAGTAATCAAGCAACTCTGCGCTCAGGAGAATCTGTAAAAGATGCAGTAACTGCCATGCTAAATGCAAAGGTAACGGGCATTTTATTTAACTGCTGCCAACCAGAGGTTATTGAGCATGCTTTAACCGTAACCTTAGATGTTTTAAAAGACCTGCAGGCAGAGCACGTACAAATAGGTGCGTATGCGAATGCATTTGCACCACAAACTAAAGAAGCTACGGCTAACGAAGGTTTAGATGAAGTACGAGAAGATCTAACCCCTCTTTCATATCTAGAGTGGGCTAAAAAGTGGCATAAACAAGGCGCCACCCTAATTGGAGGTTGCTGTGGTATTGGACCTGAGCATATAGCCCAATTAAACCATCACTTTGCGCCTTTAAAAGGTTAGTAATTAACACAGTATAAGCAGTCAAATGAAAGAAAATAAAATTGGATTAGTAGCGCTAACCGCGCTGGTATTTAGCGCCATGGTGGGTGCGGGTATATTTAGTTTGCCACAAAATATGGCTGAAGTTGCGGGCGTAAATGCAGTATTAGTTGGCTGGCTTATTACTGGTGTTGGTATTTTGCTACTTGCTGGATGTTTTTTGCAACTCTCTCGCGCTAAACCTGAACTTGATGGCGGTATTTATATTTATGCCCGAGAAGGTTTTGGCGAGCTTGCTGGATTTTTATCTGCATGGGGCTATTGGCTGTGTGCCACCATTGGTGTTGTTGGTTATTTAGTTGTGGCGTTTGCTGCTTTAGGTGCATTTATTGATACCCCAGAACGCACTCTATTTGGCGATGGTAATACTTTTGCAGCCTTTATCGGTGAATCTATTATTTTATGGGCTGTGCATTTCATTATTGTTAGAGGCATTAAGCAAGCCTCTTTTGTAAACCTACTTGGCACCATAGCTAAAGTGATACCCTTATTATTATTTATAGGCTTTGCTTACGCGTACTTTGACCCTGCAATATTTAAAGCAAATCAAAGTAATGTCAGCGTGAAAACTGATTTTATTGAACAAGTAAAAAACACTATGCTAATTACTTTATGGGTGTTTACTGGCATTGAAGGTGCGGCAGTCCTTTCCGCTCGAGCTAAAAACCGTAAAGACATAGGCCTTGCCACATTTATAGGCGTGATTGCTGCGCTAATTTTATATATAGCCATCACTATGTTGGCATTTGGGTTAATGAGTCAGGCCAATATTACTGAGCTTAGTAACCCTTCAATGGCAGGTATTATGGCAATGATAACAGGGACCAGTGGTAAAGTTATTATTAGCGCGGGACTTATTGTGTCTGTATTAGCCTCTTATTTAAGTTGGATTATTTATGCTGCAGAAGTACCTAACAGCGCAGCCAAATATGGCGCATTTCCTAACATATTTAAGCAACAAAATAGCAATGGGACATCTATTGCATCACTGACCTTAACCAGCCTAACTGTGCAACTTTGCTTAGTGCTTATTTTATTTACCGGTAAAAGCTATAACACTTTAGTTCTTGTTTCTACGTCCATGATATTAGTGCCTTACTTTTTAGTGGCCGCTTACATGGTAAAAGTAGCCTTTGCAAAAAAGCTTTCTGTTGCTATTAAGCTGATGGGCTTTGGTGCCAGTATTTATGGACTATGGCTAGTATATGCTGCGGGGCTAAACACGCTGCTGCTATCTGTTATTTTATACATTCCTGGCATCATGCTATTTATGTATAGCCGTAAACAATTTAAGTTAAATAAAAATGTTTAAAATCAGTGCATTAAAAACATTCACCCGAGTTCAAGTTAAGCCTTTTAATGCAATTTTAAATAAGTAGGCACTAAAAAAGCCGAGCATACAGGGTTATGCTCAGCTTAAGCCTAGGAAAATATAATCACTACTGTTTAGTAATAAGTAGGTTCATATTGTCCTTATCTGGGCCAATCACTTTAAACGTGTAATTACCTGATTCGGTAATACTCAGCGCTATATTGCCACCTATCACTTCAAGCAACATTATCTCGTTAATATTAACTATTGGTGCATCGCCTACCCCGCCGTAGTCCACAGTGTTCCAATCTTCAGAGGCTATTTTAAACTCATAATCACCGGCATCTAAATCAAGTGATGTACTATAAATAGCATTCCCTTGATAGATTAGGGGGTTGTCGGTACCCCAGCCATTTAAGCTGCCACGTAAGTAAACTTGAGTGTCTGCAAACATTTGCGCATTAAATACACTCAGCGTGGGTGCATTCAAATCACTGGCATCAAAAATGAACTGATATTCGCCCTCGGTTGCAACATCCATCGTCATATTAGCGCCTTTAACAGCTAATAACTTATCTTCGGCAACGGTTACGATTGCATCCGCTTCACCGGAACCATAATCAACGGTATCCCAATCTTCAGAAGCAATTTTAAATTCATAACTGCCTACACTGAGTATTTTAGTAAAGGTATAAACGCCTTTACCTTGATAGATTAACTCATCACTGGTGCCCCATTCATTTAAGCTGCCACGAACAAATACAGGCGTGCCAACGAATCGTTCTTCGTTATAAATTCTCAGCGTTGGATTGTCTTTATCGCTGGCATCAAACGAGAATACATAAGTTGCATCAATTGCGGCATTAAAGGTCATATTCGCGCCACTGCGCATTAAAGGCTCGGTTTGATTTTCCAACACTGCTTTATCAGCATCAGACAGCGCGCCAAAATCCACACTCGACCAATCTTCAGAGGCAATTTTAAATTCATAATCTCCCGCAGTTAAAGTAATAGCGATACGGTATTCACCATTGCCCATATACTCAAAGCTGTCAGCTGTGCCCCAATCATTTAAACTACCTCGCACATATACTGTGGTGCTGCCAAAAGGCACTACGTCTGGCGCGCCCACTGTTGCATTCGCACTTAAGCCTACACCTTGGTTCTCGCCTTGTGGTTTTACAAATACCGCGATTGTATAAGCTGGGACTGTAAATGTACCGTCGGTTTCACTGGCAGTAAAACTCACTCCAAACATACTGCTATCGGTGCTGTTTTTAAGTATTGGATGTAATTCAAACCCAGCAGCGGTTGGTACTGTATGTGAAAGCGCTTGCTCAGTTGCATTAATTACTACTACGAGCGCGTCAACTTGGTTATCTAAATCTGCAAAACCTTGACCGTCATCAATGCTCATTACAATCAAACCATGTTGCTGGTTTTTACCAACATTGTGAAAACCTACACGGTCAATAACATCTTGCTCTGTGGTTAATCTAAATAATGGGCTGCTACTACGAATAGCTAAAAACTCTTGGAACACATCCCCTGCGTAAGCTATATCTTGCGGCTGTGCAGCAGCTTGTGGATTACCTGAGAGCTTAATGATTTCAGGCCATTTCTGTTGGTTTTTCTCAGCATTAGGTAAACCAATATTCCAATTATTATTTTCTTTCGTTAAATCTACCGCATTAAACCAATCCCCTGCATTGTAACTGTCACGATCCATTGATTTTGAGCGTAGTAAATCAGCCCCAAGTTGCATAAACGGGATACCTTGGCTTACTAATGGAATTGCTAATGCCATATTATGCGCACGCACTCGTTGCTCAATACTCATACTTGTTGCATGTTTATATTGCAGTTGATCCCATAAGGTTTCGTTATCGTGCTTTGATACGTAGTTAATGCTGTCAGCAGGGTCTAAAGCATAAGCCGTCGGCTGAGTATTCCAGCTAAAGCTATTACCTTTTGCCGAATTACCTTTAAAGTCTTTCAGGATATAGTTTTGTAAATTACCCGCCAGTGATAAACGCAGAGTATCTTGGTCTGCTAAATTACCATCGGTCGGGTTATTGCTAAACATAGCCCCACCGCGCACAGCCTCACGGATGCGGTCATTGAATGTGCCAACTTCAGAGCCTGCCATATCAGCTTGCTTAGCTTGAGTGAACAATCGGTTATTAGCGACTTCACCAAAATCCCAGCCTTCGCCATAAAAGTAGTTGTCAGGGTCAACAGCTTGCACCGCTTCACGCGCTGCTAAAATTGATGATTTAGGCATGTGCCCCATAACATCAAAGCGAAAGCTATCGTAGCCAAAGTCGCGAGCAAGTATGACTAGTGAATCGCTAACAAATTTATCCATCATTACATGTTCAGTCGCGGTGTTTTCACAACAGGTTGAACGCTCGATATCGCCCGTTACTTCGCTGTATCTGTGGTAATAACCCGGTACGAGTTTATCAAACACTGACTTTTCCCAAATGCCTGATGAGGTTGTGTGGTTGTATACCACATCAAGAACCACGCGAAGGCCGATCTCTTGAAGTGACTGTACCATGGCGCGTGTCTCTTTAACCCGGGCAACCCCTTCACTGCTTGATGCATACGAACCTTCTGGGGCAATAAAGTGATGCGGGTCGTAACCCCAGTTAAAACCGTCTAAATCACGCATCGCGCTGGCAAGTGCTTGAGCATCATCAGAACCCGGAAAGTAGCTTTGCATTAAATTAGCAATGATGCTGTTTTTATTTTCGATTTTACAAGCATCGGCGGCATCGTCTATTCGCTCACATAACTTACCTAGAGTGTCAGTGATTTCAACGCGCTTATCCGCATCTTCTTCAATGGTGCCAATGTCTGTTACAGGGAGTAAGTGAAAATGCGTTAAACCTTTGTCAGCTAGTTGCTTAAGGTGCTGCATAGGGATGCTTTCAAGCTCAGTAAATGCTAAATATTTACCTTGGTTTGCTGCACTTACTGACGTATCGCGAATACTAAAATCACGTACATGACCTTCATAGATAATGGCATCTTCCGGGTTGGTAATTGTTGGTACACTGCGCTCATCCCAGCCTTGTGGTTTGGTATCGTCATCATTTAAGTTGATCAACTGCGAATACAGGCCATTGCTTGATACATTCAGTGAGTAAGGATCGGTACTCCATAAACTTTCAATCGCTTGAGTAGTAGGGTGGTAAACATCAAACGCATAGCGGTAATAATGACGGTCGTATTTGCTGTCTAAACTCACTGACCAAATACCTGTATTGCTGTCTAACGTCATGGCAGTGCTATGTACTTGTGCTTTATCGGCGTCAAATACATTAAGCATCATATTGCTAGCGGTTGGTGCCCATACTGAAACATCAATTGCATTGTTATTATAATGCACGCCTAGCATGGCTTCATTTGCGTCGTTTTCACCTTGGGTGTAAAGTGCATCAAGGGCTTTGGCGGTTTGCACAAAACTTGCTTCAAGTAGCTTGCCTTCTGCATCGTAGCCCGCTACAACGAGCTGTTGTTTTATAAGTTGTTTTGCAGTAGCGGCATCCCAATTACCTTGATAGGCAGTCCAATCTGTTAAGTGCGGTACTTTCGCTGCTTGTGCATCGGTTAAACTCGTTGCCATTAATTCAACGGTTTCACCATTTAAGCCAGTATCAACATCAACAACCAAATCGGCAGCAGCTGATGAATGCAGCTTAATAATCTGCGTAAGCTCATTGCTTGGCTTATACAGCACAGTATTTAAATCAATCCAGTGTGCTGATGCACCGTCAATTGCAACCGGGCGTTCGCCAAGCGCTTCTACTGGGTATTCAAATACTGTTGGCTCACCATCAAAGGTAAAGTTCATACGTACAAAACGCTCGTCGTCCTGCATCAGTGGCATGGTTAAATCCACATCACCATGGGCTTTACCTGAACCTTCTGTGCCAATATGAATAATAAAATTAGCGCACTCGGTATAACCGTCTTTTAGCGCGACAATCCAATAAGCTCCATAGTTTGGATCGACACCATTATATTCATGGCCATTAGCCCAATCGGTGGCATCAAACGGCGGCGCGTAAGCATCACAGCCGTCGGTATTCCAAGAGTGTAAACGATAGCCTTCGTACCCTTCATTCTTATCACGTTTATAAAATAATACGGCTTCATTTTCCCCGGCGAATACCACTGGGTCTGGTAAGTCGGGGTTATAGCCACTGGTACAGCTTTCATTATTTGCATCTGGAAACAGCGGTGCGTCACAAGAGATAGGCTCAGGAGCAACACATTGAGTGCCTGCTGCATTAGGGACTTGCGGTACATCACAAGTCAATAAGGCTTGGCCTGCTTTTACATCGCTACTGCCTGAGCCTCCACAGCCAAACAGTAGTGTTAAGCTCACTGCTAATAGCAAATGAGTCAATTTAGTTATTTTATTCATTATTTATGCTCCAATTTGCTATTAGTGGCTATAGGTAAAACCTAAATAAACCTGACGACCAAAGTACTGGGTAGTACCGGTGATGTTTTCATTGCCAAAGTAACTTTGGGTTGGTTCATCAGTAAGATTATTAACCTGTAGCAACATGCCAAATGAGTCTGTAAATTGATAAGAGGTTTGAAAATCGACCACGGTCTCGGCATCAAAATTAACCACTTGCTCATTGATCGCCACTTGCTCTGAAACAAAGTCTGAGCGGTAACGCACATTAAGGCGGGTTTCAAAATTATCTAAGCTGTAAAATAAAGTGCCGTTTAACACGTTTTTAGACAAACCAGGTAAACCTTGTGTAACCGTTTCACCACCTAAGCTGGTGATAGATTCAACTTCGCTCTCGGTGTATGAATAGCTACCGTTAAACCCAAGGCCATCAAACGGCGCGGGTAAAAACGAAAATACTTGCGTGTAGGCAAGTTCAATACCGCGAATATAACCGCCATTGGCGTTATTTACCGCCGTTGTGTAAGTGCCGTTAGTTGTGGCAACTTGCTCACCACTGACTGGATTTTCTATATAGTCAGGGACGTTAAAACCATTACCTTTAAAGTCAAACCCTTCAATGGCGATGGTATCGATAAACGAATCGATGTTTTTATAAAAACCTGCGATCACTAGCGCACCATCTGACTCATCAAAATAATGCTCGTAAGAGATATCGTATTGGTCGGCATAAAATGGTTTTAAGAATGGATTATTGGTACTTGAGCCGTTAATTTTGCCGCTGGTTTTATCAGCCTGCGCACTGGCGTCCCCCGCTAGGCGATTAATCGGTGGGCGCGACATTACTTTAGCCGCCGCAAAGCGTAATTGCGTATTATCCGTTAGCTGAAAGTTTAAATTAAGGGATGGCAGATAATCGGTATAAGTTGTGCCAAGTACATTAGGTAAATAATTTTTATTTATGATGCCGATACTGTCGGTAATGTTTTGTGCACCGAGTGATAAATCGCCATTAACATTTTCTAAAATAGTGGCCGATTGGTCGGTATCAACACGGCGAATACCAATATTACCCAGTACTGGCATAGTACCAATTTCAGTATTAATATTAAGCATGGCGTAAGCTGAAAGCACTTCTTCATACACTGAGCCACTTTGTAGCATGGTCCATGAGTAGTTAGTGGTGTAACCTTGCGAGTCAACTATCCCATCTGCATTACCCCAAGTTTTAACTGGCTCTGGTGCGCCTTCAGGAAACCAAGCATTAAGCGCTTTGTCTAAATCAATCGCCAAATATGATGGGAAATAACTAAAGTCACCTTCCCAGTCAACGACATTTACCATGTCATTGGTTAAACGCAGTGGCGGCTCACTCACTGAAAAATCACCATCATTACCGTATTCAAACACTGAGCGGTTATTGCTGTATTCGCGATCTGAATAACGCGCGCCAAATTCAACAGAGCTAAACCAGCTGTTATTCAGCTCGTATTTAAAATCAAGACGATAAGCGCTTACTTCATCTTCATTTTGATAAGGGTAAATACCGTATTTACTAACCATTACTCGGTCGATATCACTAAATGCAGCCGCTTGATTAAAGCCTACATCAGGTAAATTTAAACCATTAAGTTGGTAGTTTATTGATACGTTTTTATCTAACACAGGTTCTTCGGCTGAGGCGTCTTCGGCAACCAACGCCCACAATAAGCCATTGCGAAAGTTACTTTTAGCCCGTGACAGCGACACATCAACATTAACGTTTAAACGTTCTGTCACTTGCCAATCGGCGTTAACACCGTAGCTATCTACTTCATCAAAGTCTTGGTTATCATCATTGACAATTTCAACGCGAGTGTAGCCTTTTGAAGTACGATTAACAGAGGCACCAACTACTGAATTTCCCTCTAGCTGAGCGTTTGTATAAGTGGCCGTTGGGCCACCTAATTTCACTCGTAACCCACGGGCAAATGACTCAGTATCAAAGCGTGATAAAAACACGTCCCCTTTTAATTTAAAATTATCCACCGGTGCCCATTCAATCGCCGCCATATAACCGTTACGGGTTTCTTCTCCACCTAAATGCTGAAGCTCAAAACCTTCGCTGATATACTCATTTTCAGGTTTAAGTTCGGGGCCATTAGTATCATTTGTAACACCATCAACGTCTTTATTATCGTTATAGGCAAGGCCAATAAACTGTGTTGCTACGCTGGGTTGAAATAACCGAGCATAACCAAGTGCGACACCTAAAGTATCGTCAAGATATTTACCTTGATAGGAAAAACTAATGCGGTCGCCAAACTCAGTGGCATCGTTCACCTCTGACGCTCGGTCGTTGTACATACCTCTGGCGTTAACCACAAACTTATGTTGCTGATCATTATCAAGCGGGCTAGCTGTTTGCAGTTCTACCGTACCTGCAACACCACCTTCGATAAGCGATGCTTTTGGTGATTTATACACGGCTGCTGAGCTGATCAATTCAGACGGATATTGGTCAAACTCAATACTACGGCTGCCACTAGTTGATACCTGTTCACGGCCATTTAAAGTTGAAAATACAAATCCACCGGACATACCGCGAATGTTGATTTCTGCCGCTTGCCCGCCGGTTCGTACCGCTGAGATCCCCGGTAACCGAGTGAGCGCATCAGCCATAGATACATCAGGCAAAGCACCTAAGTCATCCGCCGATAACTGCTCAGATACCGTATCAGTAAAGCGTTTTTGATTAAGTGATTGGATTAAACTACGACTAAAGCCACGCACTTCAATGACTTCAAGATCTTCTTCTAGTTGTGTTTTTTTTACGGTACTTTGCGCGTCACTCTCAACCGCAGCTAATACACTGCTGGCTGCAAACATTGCGAGCATTAACGCACTTAGTTTGAATTTCCCCATGAGCTTTCTACCCTATTGATTTTATAATTGTGTGCTGTTTGTTTTGAAATTGTGGATAAAATAAAACCAATAAAGTGTAACTAAAAAGTAAAATAAGTGTGATGAATACGTATGCAGCAGTAAGGGCAATAGCTAGCAAGGTGAGGAACTTAGTTTAGAAGTGCTGCGATCATGTAGATAACGTAAAATAAATTGACTGACTAACGGAATAACTCAGTCATAAGCCACTATTACACAGGTGAATTAGAAATTGCTAAAAACAGCTTTAAAGGGAAGTAGTAAGGATTAGTTAAGTTTAATAAACTACACCATTAGCACCACCCTTATTGCTAGACCAATAAAAATCACCGCTAATATTTTATCAAACCATGGGGATGATTTAGTAAAAGCAAAGCGCTTCTTTGAAAGCTCTGTCAATGCTGCAACAATCAGATACCAGCCAGTATCAATAGTAAAAACCGTTAAGCACATAATCAAACCGACCTTAAAGCTGAGATTGGCAGGATCTATAAACTGTGAAAACAGGGCTAAAAAGAATACCGCTAATTTAGGATTTAGAAACGCAATAGCAAAGCCGTCTTGCAAGGCTTGTTTTGCACTGCCACTTTGCTGAGCCACTTTTAACTCACTATTACTTGGTTTGGCTAATAAGATTTTAACCCCTAAATATGCCAAGTACGCTGCACCTAAGTAAACTAACACTTGATACACAGTAGGAAATTGCAACATTAGTGCACCGAGGCCAAGTAACGATGCTGCAGCATAAAAACCGACGCCAACACCATGACTCAGCGCTGCCAACATGCCGTTCTTCATACTGCCATGAATGCTGTGTTTTAACACCACAGCCAAACTTGGCCCAGGAGACATTGCACCCATCATACAAATGGCGACTAAGCTTAGCCACAGTGATAACGTCATTTATATTCCTTATAGTTCTTCATTTTCAATAAGTAAGATGTATGCATAAACTTGGCCGTATAATCCTGTAGAGGCGCTAACATTTATTACTTTCCAGCCATCTTGGTTTAATTGATAAATTCGCTCATTAAGTGCGTCAATATCAATACCGCCTCTAAAAAAGCCACGCTGCTTTTTAAACTCAATTATTTTCTGCATGGCTGTATCGCTTATAATTGATACTCAAAATCATAAATGTGTATACCTGCTTCGATGCGAATTGCCATTTTTCCGCTAAGGCCTGCAAGTTCATTACTGCCAGAATCTGGCACCACGTTTAAAATTAATGAATCTTGGCCTTTATCCATAGTGCCAAAATGTTGCAGCACAAAGCTGCCTTGAAGACCTGCAAGTGTGCCAACTACTTGTTCAATTGCCACATAACCGGCACTGCCTTGAGTTGCGGTCATGGCACTGAGCATTTCGCCAGTGCTGGTTGCATCAAGCTCACCTGTAAACGTTTTATCAATCGACATACGACCCAGGTTTACGCCATCAATGCCCTTTGCATAACCTTCAATAGGATTGAGTTTAACGTTAAATTCGCCCGTTACTTTTTCAGTTGTCATGGTTAGTCCCTTAGTTAGTTATTGAAATTATGATTTAAGTAACCATATCTATACCCTATTCATCTAAAAGAATCCACTATGAGCAATAGTAAAACCGAGCAAAAAGACAAAGCTGCTTTTAGTAGTTTAATTCCTATTTTTCAGTTTATTAAGCAGTATAAATGGGTGGTTTTTGCAGCTCTTGCAGCATTACTTGTTACTGCCGGGGTTAATTTATCATTGGGCCAAGGAGTTAAATTTGTTATTGATCACGGCTTTATTGCGGGCTCTCAAGAACAATTAAAACAAGCCATAATCGTGCTAATTGGCTTGATCAGCTTATTAGCCATAGGAACATTCAGCCGTTTTTATTTAATGTCATGGATTGGTGAGCGCGTCAGTAATGATATTCGTAAAGCGGTATTTTATCGCATAGTCACCCTGCACCCGAGTTACTTTGAAGAAAACCGCAGTGGCGAATTAATGTCGCGCTTAACAACCGACACCACTTTGTTGCAATCAATCATTGGCTCGTCATTTTCAATGGCACTGCGTAGCGCTCTGATGCTAGTCGGTGGTTTAGCCATGTTGTTATTTACTAACTTAAAACTCACTTTAGTTGTAGTTGCCTGTGTGCCGCTGGTGTTAGTACCCATGATGATTTTTGGTAAAAAAGTACGCAAACTTGCCAGCTCCAGCCAAGATGCGATTGCCGATATCAGCACTTATGCGGGAGAAATAATTCAAAATATTAAAGTAGTGCAAAGCTATAGCCACGAACAACGCGAACAACACGCTTTTGCACTAGAGACCGAAAAAGCCTTTAACGTTGCGAAAAGCCGCATTAAACAGCGCTCATTTTTAATTGCTGCAGTAATATTTTTGACCTTTAGCGCAATTAGCGTGATGCTCTGGGTAGGTGGCAGTGATGTACTGGCAGGCACAATGACTGGCGGTGAGTTAGGTGCATTTGTGTTTTACGCTATTATGGTCGCGATGTCGGTAGCAACCGTTGCGGAGGTGTATGGCGAGCTACAACGTGCAGCTGGCGCTGCGGCGCGGTTACTTGAACTGCTCGCGGTTAAAAGTGAGATCACGAACCCTACAGCACCACAAGATCAGTTATTACATAACAACTCTAACGCTCCAGCCATAAGTCTTGATAAAGTAACCTTTAATTATCCATCTCGTCCTGATGTGAGCGCCTTAAAAACTATTTCATTAACGATTGAACAAGGCCAAACAGTAGCAATCGTTGGTCCGTCAGGTGCTGGTAAAACCACGTTATTTGAATTACTACAACGCTTTTATGACCCTGCTGGTGGCGACATTAAGTTTCATGATATTAATATCAAAGATCTATCCCTTAATACACTCAGAAACAGCATGGGCATGGTGGCACAAAACCCGATTTTATTTAGCTCTGATGTGATGCATAACATTCGTTATGGCAACCCAGATGCAAGCGACGAACAAGTATATGCTGCCGCTAAGCATGCTCACGCGGATGAATTTATTGCACAATTACCTAACGGCTACGAGAGCTTTTTAGGCGAGCAAGGGGTGCGCTTATCAGGCGGCCAAAAACAACGAATTGTATTAGCAAGAGCGATATTAAAAGACCCAGAAATACTGTTACTCGATGAAGCAACCAGCGCTTTAGATGCGCAAAGTGAGCATCATGTACAAGCTGCGCTTGAACATTTAATGCAAAACCGTACTACGCTTATCATTGCCCACCGCCTCGCCACAGTAAAACATGCAGATGTTATTGTGGTAATGGAGCACGGAGAGATAATCGCAACAGGTACTCATCAACAATTGCTAGCGAGTAATCCACTTTATCAAAAATTATGTGAGCTGCAGTTTAATAGGGATTGAAGCGGTAAGCGGTAAGCGGTAAGCGGTAAGCGGTAAGCGGT
>NZ_JACJDM010000003.1:0-201315 GCF_014163545.1 Pseudoalteromonas sp. SR45-6 | reverse complement strand
CGGTCAAGCAGGCAGCTGTGTTTTCTTGATCTTTTTATTCAAAAAACCAAGTGTTGTTACTTTTTAAACTCACTTTAAATTTGGCTATACACCTAGTCATGACGTCGATTGGTGTGAATATGCACTGTGGCTTGAATAAAGAACGCCATATAAATTTAGGCGGTTTAATTAAGCATCATGGATGATTAATTAGGCCCTTGGCTTTCGCCTCAGTCATCGTTTAGTGCCAATGTCAGTCCAGTTTTGGCAGCATTCTCACGCTGCTCAATAACAAATCTGTGGTTTATGTTTTTTACATAACCAACCCTGTGTGGCTCAGACAGTGGGCATACCCAACATTTAAATATGAGCGGTTAACGTGCAGGCTCAATCAAATCTAATGGTTTTACCAACCCTATTATTAACTCAACACGTTAACCTAATTTGTTTATGGTCGTTAAGAAAAAGCCTTGTGTTCATCAAATGGGACGTTGTCTTTCAGCACGTGGTAACACGCTTTTGCCAGTTTATGCGCAACTGTTTTAATCGCGATAACTTGGTTTGTTTTAGCTAACTTGCGTTGATAATACTTTTTAATTGTTGGGTTATACCGAATGGCAAAGTTAGCGGCCTCAGTAAATGCCCACGCTAAGTAACGATTACCATTCTTTTGATTTGTAGTGCCTTTCTTCTTCCCATTGCTGTATTTTGCACCTTTAACGCAGCGGCAATAGGAGGAGAAATTACCTGGACTATCAAAACGTTTAATTGTGCCTGTCTCTAACATAATGGTCAGTGCTAACGTATTACCAATCCCATCTATACTGGTTAGGTTTATAAATTCAGGAGTGAGTGATGTTTGCTGTAAAATAGCGCTCTCTATTGCATTTATCTGCTGTTGAGCACAGCGTATCAATGTGAGGTTAGAAATGACCGACAGTGCTGTATTCATTGAGTTGAAATCGGTGTGTACTTGCTCAACATTGACGCCTTTTCGGATAGCGGCCATTTGTTTGATTTTGTTGCTGCTGAGCTTATATCCAAGATGACGCATGTAACAACTTTGCACTGATAATAAGTTTTTAGTGGACTGTTGAACAATGTCCATTCGTTTACGCATTAAGTCGCGAACAGCCCTGAGCTCTCGAGGATAAATATAGCCCTCAGGTAGAATGTTTAAACGTAGCATTTCAGCTAACCAACACGCATCACTGTGATCGTCTGCATATTTTAAGCCTGAGTATTGTTGAATTGCCGCAGGGTTCGCTAAGTGAAGTGTAAACCCTTCATCCATTAAAGCATCGACTAACCAATACCAATTAAATGTTGATTCGACAACAAGCCTTATCAACTTATCTTTATAAGGACTTAGAAAAGATAAAATGACAGACATGTCATTATTTAAACGCTTAACGGTAAGTGTTTCACCATGTTCATTAATGATAGCAATAACACAATTATTTGAATGCAAGTCAATTCCACTACATAGTTTCATACCAAGCTCCTCGAAATACAGTTTATGTTTTGGTCAACACAACTGTACCGAAAAACTCGAGGAGCTTTCTATATGATTATCAAATCTTGACTTCAGACATCAAAGGTCGAGATTTATAGTTTACTACTCATTGAGTGAATTACTATGTCTAGGCCGCTGCGAATAGAGTATGAAAATGCGTTTTATCATGTAATGAATCGAGGGAGAGGACGCGAAAATACCTTTTTGAGTGATGACGACTTTAAGTATTTTTTACATTGCATTGAGCAAGCAAGTTTTCGCTTTAATATTGAAGTGCATTCATATTGTTTATTCAATAGTGGTAATAAGGATTTTTCGCGTCTTAAGTCCTTTAACTCACGTTCTAATTGGCGTTGCTGTGTACTTAACTCTTTACGCTGCGTTTGGGTGGTGTTATTGCTGTTTAATTGCTACAAAGCGCATCTCAACTAGTGGCGTTTTTTACTGCGAGGAGCGCCTAGTACAATCGCTATTTGGCAGACACATATCGACAAAAATCCACTTATGCCCAAAGCTCCGCCAAAATTACTAAGGTAAGGCACTAAATTATCAAACAAAATCGAAAAAATAACACTGGCAGAAAACAGCGTGTAAATACCAAAGCGTTTTGGTGCGCTCATGCCTATAAATGTTCCACCAAAAAAAATGCTGCTATATAGCTCTGCGTTGAACTCGGTGGTAAGTAAAATAAGGTAAGCGATAATAGCTAAAATTGCTGATGCTCTAATCGCATCTAGACGGTTATGCTTAGCTAAATAAAAGGTCAAAAACGCGCCAAGTAAAGCAAGTGTTACCGATGATAAACTCATGCCGCGAGCCCTTTAGCTAATACAAACAAAGCAACACTAATAAAGGCAATACTTCCTAATTTACCACCAAAGCCAGTAAACACTTTAGTCGTCAGTACGTATAAAATAGCCCCAATCAATGAAATAATTGCTAATTCCCAATAGGTATTAATCAACCCCTGAGAGCACATTCCAGCAAAACTACCAGCATAAACAGCTGCGTAAGGATGATTTGCATACTGTTTTGGAAAAGGAATAAAGCTGCCAATAAGTCCGGTTAGGCAAGATGCAATAACCGCAGGCACTGCAAATTGCGTATGAAGGGTAAAACAAGCGACACATCCACTAAAAAAAGCGATGTATTTTAGGAGAAAAAATTTAGTCATAGAGTCGGTGATTTTTCTTAACTGAAGTACTTAATTCTGAATGAAGTTAGTGCTAGCTTACTATGCTTGGCACTAACCATTATGCAATTAATCAAGGTGCAATTAAACTAGATGCAATTAAACAAGATATAATTAAACAAGGTGTTGCTCAAAAAATGCTAAAGTTCGTTGCCATGCAAGTTCTGCATTCGGTTTATCGTAACGGCCCGTTGAGTCATTATGAAAACCGTGATTGGCATCTTTATACATATACATTTTGTAATCTACATTGAGACTTTTTAAATCGCGCTCATAGTCAGGCCATGTTGCATTTACGCGCTCATCAAGCTCGGCTAATTGGATCATTAACGGGGCTTTAATATTTTTGCGCAGAGCTTCGCTGGCGGGCGTGCCGTAAAATGGTACTCCAGCGCTTAATAATGATGAATCAACCGCAGCTAGGTAATTGACAATATAACCGCCAAAACAAAATCCAACGGCACCAAGTTTACCATTACTGAGTGGGTGTGATTTTAAATAGTGGGCTGCTGCAACAAAATCATTTTGAATTTTCTCTTTATCCATTGAGCTTTGTATGGCTCGCCCTTCGTCATCATTACCCGGATAACCACCTAGCGGAAATAGCGCATCGGGTGCAAAAGCGACAAAACCCGCTTTGGCTAAACGACGGGCCACATCTTTTACATAAGGGTTTAAGCCTCGGTTTTCATGCACCACTAAGACTACCGGGCGCTTGCCCTTTAATTGTGTTGGCACTACTAAATAACCTTGTCCTTTGCTATGACCATTGGGAGAAACAAAACTTTGGTAAGTTGCTTTAATTGATTCATCATTAAACGAAACTTGTTCGGCTAAGGCATAATTTGGTAATAACGCTGACGTGAGCACTGTCATTGAATAACCAAGGGCGACTAAGCCACCAAGTTTTTTCATAAACGTGCGTCTATCCATTTTGCCATGAGCGTATTCATCGTACCAATCAAAGGCTTCTTGAGGAATGTGATCTGAATGTGGGTTATTCATTGCAGTGCCTATATGTTATTGATTTAAGATTTAATAACATAGCTGAGAGAACTCAAAATGTATATTGCTGTATGCTTAATATACTTAGCTAACTTCTTCACCGGCATGTTTTGCGGCTAATTCATCAAGTTCTGCGCAAGTGTAATCAAACCCCGCGCCATCGAATTGATAATTTACTTTAACGTCAAAACCACCATTAAGAAGTTTTGTTTTTACTCGGGCGACAGGCCAATGCTTTAATTCGTTTAAAAAACGATTAGCGATTTGACCAGATTGGAAGCGATAGCGTATTTCTGAATTCATATAAAGTAAGTATAATTTGGGCTGTTAACTTCGCAGTTTGTGGATTTAGCCGATTTAGTCAAGTTTTTTGTTCTTTAACATGCTTGATAAGGTCAATTGTGCGCTTATTAGCATTGGTTTTCGTCTGCTTTTGCTTTAACGTAAGGGTCTGTCAGATAAAATAGTTTGCGAGAAGATTACAAGGTATGCCTAAGTACGGTATAAGAGTGTCATGAAAACGCCAAAACAGATTTTACCGTTAATAGAAGACGGTATCGTTGATGAAGTCATCAGCCAATTAATGAGTGGAAAAGAAGCCTCGGTTTATGTGGTTCGCTGTGGCGAGCATATTCGCTGTGCGAAAGTGTACAAAGATGTACAACACCGAAGTTTTAAACAAGCAGTAAAATACCAAGAAGGACGTAAAGTAAGGAATAGCCGCCGCGGTCGTGCGATGGAAAAAGGCTCTAAGTTTGGTCGTAAAGAACAAGAAAACGTGTGGCAAAATGCGGAAGTAGATGCGCTTTTCACGCTTTCTCGGGTTGGCGTAAAAGTACCACAACCTCATGGTTGTTACGATGGTGTACTGATCATGGATTTAGTCACCGATAATGATGGTGATGTTGCGCCGCGTTTAAATGATGTGAGTTTAACTGCTGAGCAGGCAATTGAAGATCACGCTACTATGGTTCATTACATTCGCTTAATGCTATGTGCGGGTATTGTGCATGGTGATTTGTCTGAATTTAATGTGTTAGTAGATAGCTACGGTCCGGTGGTGATTGATTTACCGCAGGCAGTAAATGCGGCGGCGAATAACAATGCGCAAGAAATGTTTTTACGTGATGTACGCAATATGCGCTTGTATTACGGGCAGTACGCACCAGAAATACTCGATACGCGTTTTGGTGAAGAAATGTGGGCTTTGTATCAAGCGGGTGAATTAACAGCAGAAACTGTTCTTTACGGTGAGGTTGCAGATAACCATGCTGAGGCTGATGTTGATTCAGTGCTTGATGAAATCAAAGCTGCATTTGAGCAAATGCAAGAAAACCAAGAGCGAATAAAAGCAGGACAAGCACCTGAAGACGACTAAAGTTTATTAGCTTCATTATCGATTTTAAAGATGCGCGCTAACAGCATTAAATTCTGTTAGACTGCGCAGCCTTTAGCTACTCGCGGTGAGTTGCTTTAAATGACAGTTAGGAACGCAGGTGTCAAAATTTTTCTATCGTGGTAAGCCCGATATTATGGGTAAAAATAATCAAGGTACTTATCAGCCTAAACCGAAAGTAAAACCTGGTAGCGAAGAAAATCCGCTCGTTTTACAGGTGCAAAGCGCTGCACGTGAGCTTGAAATAAACGCTATTTTGATAGCTAATGATTTATTTGCAGATATTCGTGTTGATAGTACGCTTGCTGAAGATATTACTCCTTTAGATATTGTACTTAATAAACCTGTTACTCAAGTTTTTGAAAAAACACCACAACGTAATGATCCATGTTCGTGTGGCAGTAATAAAAAATACAAAAAATGCTGTGGTTAAAATACCTTGTTTAGGTGTGTAAACTCAGGTTGGTGCTGGTGTTAGGAACTTAAAAAATCAGCTCCAGTGATATAAAACGGCAGTTGTATTTAAAAGCTATATATTCATTAGCTTGTGATAGCGTTATTTAATATAGCGCTCACTTAATCAGCGAAACGTGTATGAAATACAGTGATAATAAACTTCAACAACAAACTGCAAAAAACACCTTACAACCCGTGTTTTCAGCTGTATTTGTAGTTACTCTGTTTTTAATAGTTACCTCGTATATTTATTTCTATCCTGAATTAGATAACAGTATTTTTTTTAATGGTGTACTTACCGACGCAATTAACCTATTAATTGTGGTGGCTATTTTTATCATTGTCCAAAGGGCCAACTTATCAGTTTTTGCTTATGTTAATTTAAGCATCGGTTTATTATTGTGGTCAGCGGGTTTAACCTTTGATCTACTTGATGAAGTGCTGATCCAGCCTTTGTTTATTGGTATTTATGTTGAGGATGTTTTACGTACTGCAGGCATGTTGTTTACTTGTTATGGTTTAAAGTTAACTATAGGCGATTTAACAAGTGTGCAGCAGCAGTTATCAAAAGAGCTGATCACTGATTACTTAACCCAAATAGCGAACCGCCAATTTTTTTATCAATATATGCAAAAAAATCAATCAGCCCCGTATACAATTTTGCTTATTGATATCGATTTTTTTAAAGTGATTAATGATCAGTTTGGTCACGATAGGGGGGATCAAGTACTGATCGAATTATCATCTTTATATGCCAAAGCTTTACCTAATAATAGTGTCTTTGCACGTTTAGGTGGTGAAGAGTTTGCAATATACCTGCCCGGCGATGACCGACCAAAAGCCTGCGATTTAAGTGAGCAATTACTATCACTTGCACATACCATTGAACTTGCTGCTAATCGAACGGTAAGTGTAAGTATTGGTGTGTCATTTAAGGCCCCAGAAGAAGCGTTTAATGAGGTAGTTAAACGTGCTGATCAAGCCTTGTACAAAGCGAAAAATAGTGGCCGTAGCCAATATTACATTGCTTAATCCCTAAGCGATTGATTACAGTAAAATTTACAATTTTAATTGGGGGTTTTTACACTATCAGTTAAATTTATTTGCCTGTTCCTGTTAAATTGTATTAAAAAATGCTTATAAAACAATGTACTTATTAATTATGCAAGGCTGGTATTGAGCTTGCAATATGCTTATAAATATAACTTATAAGCACTACCAAGGTGATACTATGGCTGTTATGCAGCGCTTAAAGCAAAAAACACGACAATTTATTGATTCAAAGCATATGTTAACCAGCATAACGGCGGCTTCATTTTTAGAGTCAACGATAGTTCCTATCCCTCTTGAAGCAGTATTGGTGCCGTTGATGCAAGCGCGGCGTGAAAAGCTTTGGCTGATAGCCTTAATGGCGACTTTAGGCTGTATTATTGGGGCTTTGTTTGGTTACGCGCTTGGCTATTACTTGTTTGATGCGGTTGGCGATTGGGTGATCAATACCTTTTCAAATCCAGAGCAGTTTGAACACGTAGAACAACAAATGCAGCAGCAAGGTTTTTGGTTTGTAATAATGTTGGGGATAGTGCCAATCCCTTTTCAAATAGCTATGCTCGCAGCGGGTGCGACCAAATATTCATTAATAATGTTTTTAATTGCGACGACTATTGCCCGTTCAATTCGGTATTTTGGTCTGGCGCTGGTGGTGTATTATGCTGGCAATCAAGCGGAGCGAATTATTACAAAACATAAAACCAAAGCAATGCTTGGTTTGACTGTGTTGGTGTTAGTTATTTGGTGGTTAACAACGGTAATATAGCCGCCAAGTGACGGCTATATTTGTTTAGTTTACTTAACATCGCCATGGATAAGTGAATGTACTTGGCGCCAATCCACCAGTTTAAAATTTTGTGGTTGCTGTGGCATACGATTGTAGCCATCTTGCACTATTAATACGCCAAGAGGGTAGCCAGGCAGCGGTTTGGCTGTAACGGTTAAGCCATCGGTTTCTGACACGCCATCAATACCGTTATTTAAGTTTGCAAGAATATTAAACTTACTGACAAACTCAAGGGTAGGGTGTTTTTCACCTTTATTTATGCGATACACGACATAACTATTGTCACCTTGGCTAGATACCACTAATAAGCGCTCGTCTTTACCATGATAAATCTCCATACCTTCTACATCATCAACTAGCATTTCATTCACGGATTGCAATAAAATAGGCGCTTGCTGTGAATCAGGCTCTGCTTGGATAAACCAAATACCAGCGTCTTCCTCACCGGCAAAAAGTTCCCCATTTTTATCGTCACTACTACAGCCTTCTGGTTGGCTAGGTAGATTAAATTCGCGCACCAGTTTGCCCGAGACTTGTTGCTGTTGGCTGGTTATTTTATATTGCTGATATAACCCTGATTTATCATTCACAAATACATAGTCACCTGATTTCGATGAATACATGCATAAGCCATAAATCTCACTCAAATTGGTAGCCACGCTACCTAAGTGGTGTACGCTGTTTTGTATGTCGACAGTGAACAAACTAATGCTATTTTCACTACGGTTACTGGCTGCAATTAGCGTGTGAGTTGGGTTGTTGATATTACTACTTTGACGAACGTCAACATTGTTAACTCTACCTACGTCAAGGCTTTGAATTTGCTCTCCAGCTAAGTTATAGATCATCAGTCCGCGACGTTTATCGGTGCCAATGATCAAGCTTTTAGCGGCGTCGGTTGGATGCACCCAGATGGCTGGATCGTCTGCGGCATCACCAAATGCTGCAACTGGTGTCGTTTGCACGTTTGCATACACATGTGCTGTTTTTGCAGTGGTGGTGTTGGTTTTTGTCGTACTGGTGATTGGGTCTAAAATTAACTGGCTGCTGCGGTACGCGCCACTTTCATCGTCATACATAATGGCTTGAGCAGTAGTGGCGTTATTATCAATTACCACAGAACCAATACTGAGATCTCCAGAGACACGCCACTTTTGTTGTATACCTTGCTCTGGATTATATCGGTATAGGGTGTTATTGCTGCTGCTAGTAAACCAGAGGCTGCCATCAGTGCTGGTGGTTAATGCGCCAATACCGCTGGCCAGTTCACCAAAGGGAGCAACCATGGTAAGGGGTTGTTTACTCGCTGAAGATTCTGCATTGGCGTTCATTTGCCAAATGCCAAGTTCTTCTTCACTGATAAATAATTGTTGGCTTACATCATTAACCGCACAACCCGCAGCTTCATTTACACCGGCAAATTCTCGGACCGCAATGTTAGTGGTTTGCTCTGTGGCAAAGTTATAAATTAAGGTTTCGCGCATTAAGCCGCGAACATCAGCAACAAAAGCAGAAATACTCCCCGTATTGTGATTGTTAAATAGGCAGACCGCTTCAGGTTTTGCTTGCGGTGCAACAATCGGTGTGTGCTCCGTTAGCTGCCAGTTGCCGTTACTTTTAGTTAGGGTGAAAACGGCAACCAGATCACGTTCGTTATCAATACTGGTCACTAAAAAGCGATTATCGCCAATAGTACGCACTGACAGAGTTTCAAAGTTACCCGCGTTAAGTACTTCGCTATGTTGTTTATTTTGCTCTACTACAATTAAGCCTTGGCTTTCACTGGCTAGTAACCATGCATCATCAAAAAGCCAAGCAGCTTGCGAACCTTGAACATTATTTTGTTGCCAAAATGGTGCGCTGTTAAGCTTTAGTGTAGTTTGGCTTGGTTGAGTGGAATTAACATCTTGGCTGCTGCAAGCGCCTAATGTTGCTGTGAGTGTTAATATGCTCAGTGCATAAGCAAGTGGTTTAAGTGTTGGCACGAGTAAAGTCCTAAGTTAGCCATGTATGCGATGCAAGCTAAATAACTTTTATGACAAAACCGTGACAAAAGAAAGACTTCTGCAGTGAGAGTAAAGCTATTTAGGTTTCCTTTCATTCAATGCTTTTTATTTTATCTATCTGTTTTTATTGGTTTTAATTTTTAATTGTTAGTTTTAAAATGACCCATTAGGGCATCGCTTTCATGCTGAGCTGATGTGACCCTAAGCATAATATAGCGGTTATTTTTCTGTGATGGTGGTGTGTATTTCTGTTTTCATTTGCGCTAATGCTTGCAGCACGGAACGTTGCCAAATAGCTTTAAATGCCTTACTAAATAAATATAAGAAGAGCAAAGGCATGATAAATAATTTGATGATTAGTAACGACACTAAGTTTAAAAATTCAATAAATAAGCCCTCTAAAGAATTAGCCATATCTGTAATGCCAGTGGTAACGGTATCAACGACTTTGCTAATTAAATTGCCAGAATTACCTGCTAGTTGGTCGTTATAATCATGCAGCTGTTGTTGCAGCTGAGCTTTCTGTTGATATAACGCGGCGAACTGATTGTTGATAGATGCTTGTTGTTGCTTTAACTCGCGCTGTTTTTGCAGTAATGGTTTAGCCTCGGGAAGCTCTGTTAAGGTGAGTTTTTCGGCTAAACTGCGGGTCGTTTGAATGGCATCAATTTGCTTATTTAATTGCTCAAGCTGCTGTTGGTTATCTGTAATAATTGCTTTTAATTGCTGTTGCTGAACGGCAATAAGTTCGAGTTCATCGAGGGTTGTTTGCTTGTCACTATTAATTTTTGCGCTCAGTTGTGCTGATAATGTGGAGGTCGCATTAGCCTGTACGCTAAGTGTGTCAACGGTCTTTTCAACATATTGATTTTGATAATTAATTTCTTCATCTAGAAAGGCTTGGCTGGCAAGCCCAGTTGCAAGTACTACAAATGGAATTAAAAACCGCACTAAAATCAGGCTGGCTAGTAACTTTCCTTTAAGCTGTTTTAAATACCCAAAATAATCACAGACTAAATAACTAATGACGCCGGCGGTAAACAAGGCGCTAAAAAATCCCCCTGATGAAATAGTAAATAAAATCCGCTGGATAAACAGTGAGCCTAATGATATGCGCATCGCATCGGCAATGTATTCGGCTAAATCGTTCACCGGATCAAGCAATTGCGCAGGCGCTATGCTTGCTATACCAATACCGACTTCAGCCGACTGTAATAAAGAAATAATGCCGTTAACACTGCGTGCAGAAGCATAAACTAATGATGACTGCACTAAGGTTTGGTCAAGAAAATCCATGATGTAGCTGTTAAATTGCTTTGACCAGCAAAGTAGTAGCAGTATAAGTATGGCAATATACTTGATAACATCTCGTTGTTTACTTTGCATGTATTCCTCAATAACATTAGTTAGCTTGTTCGACGCTACACTAATTAGGTGTCACTACGCAATTATGTTTGATTGAATTATTATAGCTATTAACGGTCAATGAGTGACCTTCACGCAGTTTTTGAGAATTTATGAAAGAATCCGCTTCACTTGTACAATGTTGTATTGATGATCTTGATCCCGTTCAAGATCTGGGTCGGTTAGTTGCTTATTTACGGTCAAATTTAGTAACTCATCTAGATGCTGGCCTTACGCCAATGGATTTAACTTCGGCGCAAT
This sequence comes from Pseudoalteromonas sp. SR45-6, assembly GCF_014163545.1. Lineage (NCBI taxonomy): Bacteria > Pseudomonadati > Pseudomonadota > Gammaproteobacteria > Alteromonadales > Pseudoalteromonadaceae > Pseudoalteromonas > Pseudoalteromonas sp. SR45-6. The sequence continues at coordinate 190,263 of NZ_JACJDM010000003.1, read as the reverse complement.
ATATTGTTGTGGTGCTATTAGCTCGAGGCAAAGTGCATACTTTGGCAGAGCTATGTGAGCATATGGTTTATGATCGTGGCGCGATGAGCCGTTTGTTGTCTCGTTTAGAAGAAAAAGGCTTAGTTGCAAAACAACAATCCGCAGAAGATCGCCGCTCTACGCTATTATGCCTTACTGAAAAAGGCCAACAGCTTTACCCTGAAATACTCCCTATTGTGAATAATATTTACCGCACAGCACTAATCGACTTTTCTGATGATGAAAAAAAACTGTTGGCAAAGTTGTTATTTAGAGCAATTCATAATTTGAAATCGTAAATCTAGCTAAGGGTTATATTGCTGTGAGTGCAGAGATTTGATAATATAGTTGCCTAGGCATTTATATTTAACAAATCGCAGGGTGTTATGATCGAAGCTACTTTATTAATGCAGTTACAGCAGCAATTTCCAGAACATCAGTTTGCAGCCGAAAATTTAAATGTTGTTCATACTGGACGTTTTGCAAATGCTATTGTCTATCGTTATACCGATCAGCAACTCGATTTAGTAATTAAAGATTTTCAACATAGCCCTTGGTGGATCAGAAAAACCTTTGCGCCTTTGTCGGTGAATCAAGAGTATAAAGGGCTGGCTCGTTTAGCTGGCATAACTGGAGTGAGTGGGCGATTTTTACGATTATCGCCGATTGCTGTTGCCTATGACTATATTACAGGCACACCACTTAAACAGTTAGTACAACAAAAAGAAGTGCTACCCGTTAGTTTTTTTAAAGATTTTGAACGACTGGTTGCATTAATGCATCGCCGAGGGGTTGTACATTTAGATTTGCGCAATTTGGGTAATGTGCTTTGTAGTGATGATGGTAAACCGTATATCATCGATTTTCAGTCGACGATACGATACGCTCGATTTCCTCGTTGGTTACAGCAATTTATGCGTGGTGCAGATATGTCGGGTGTTTATAAAGCATGGGCAAAGCTTGCTGATCAACCTCTGCCAGATGCCAAAGCTGATTATTTAAGTAATTTTAATCATGTTAGAAAGCGTTGGATTTTTAGAGGTTACCCGATCCAACGTGCATATATGTGGGGATGTGGAATAGCTACGCAAATTGCCGCTGCCATCATGGAGCGTTTTTTATAAAGCGCGTTATTACACGCTTTATAAATGTTGTTAAGTTGGCTGGTTTAAAATCTTGGCCAACCATTTGAGTCCCAATTTAGTGTGCTGATCAATAGTTTTGGCACACCGTTGTCACCTTTATCATAAGCATGGCGAACCATTACATCGGTATTAAGAATATCTTGGCCGCCAGGTCCGGCCCACTGGCTGTTACCAGCATCTAAAATACTGCCACCACCAGAGAGCATATTGTTGCCATTCTTGTCTAAGTAAGGACCACGAATATCCGTTGCACGCCCATATGCGATACGATAGGTGCTATCGGTTCCTGCGCAACATTTACCAACAGATACAAATAGGTAGTAGTATCCTTGGCGATAGATGATCGTTGGTGCTTCAATGCCACCTGAGCGGCTAGCAAGGGAATAGAGCTCACCAAATGGTTTCATCGTTATTGGGTTGATCCGCATTAACTTGATACCTGAATTCCACGAACCGAATGTTAACCATGGCGCACCATCTTTGGCGACGACTAAATCTGGGTCAATCGCATTGTAGCTATTGCTGTTGGTGGTGTTTATCACTAAACCATCATCACGCCAATTACCGGCAGAGACACTACTTGCTGAGGTTAAACCAATTGCCGAAACACGCGAGCCAAAGGTTGATATTGCATAATAAAGCCAGCTGCGGCCATTGTAACTTTTAAGTTCAGGCGCCCAAACATCAATGCCATCGTGTTCAGGCACATAGTTAGACCACCAATTTAAGCCATTGGGAAAAATCGCTGCGGCATCATTCCAAGCAACGCCATTATTTGACCACTTTCCAGCGATACCAGGCCCAGTTTGAAATATCCACCACGTGCCATTTTCGTAACTGATGGTTGGATCGTGAGTGACTAAACTACCGGTTAATGGCCAATGATCCGTTGCGCCATTGGTAGTTGAAGGATCAAAGGGAGCGGATTCTACGTTGGCCAGTTTATTGAGCTGCCAAAGCTGTGCATCACTGCCATTGTATGCCCATTGGCTGATATTAGCCCCGTCATTGCCGTCAAAGTCATACAGAGCGAGCGCTTTTGGGCTATTGGCATTGATAAAGCTCACATAGCCGTTGCCTTCGCTATTAATTTGCCAATGCTGCGTTGCACCAGCGCTATAGTCATATTGGACTACGTTTGCGCCATCACTAGTTGACCACTCAAAGACCTCCATTGCTTTACCGCTGTTAAGGTTTATTACAGAGTAGTTATTATTTTCAACCTGAGTAATGAGCCAACGTTGGGTATCGTGATTAGTATTAGCCCATTGGCTAATATTCGCGCCATCCGCAGTTGATGCATTGGCGACTTCGACAAATTTGGCGCTATATTTTGATTTTATGGTATAGACACCATTATCGATAGCGAATGCATTATTAAAAAATGGGCTGGCGGCTAAACTAAGCCAGCAAAGTAATTGTGTGGAAAATTTCATTTTATCTCCAAAGTACTGTGTGTGTATGATCCGATAGCTCAAGCAAATTTAGCATTCGATGAGCAGCTCAACGATTAATCTTTAAAAGGTTAATTATAATACTTTATTATATTATTACTTTTGTAAAGATAAATGGTGATTTAAGTTAAATAAAAGTTGGGTTTGGGTGGGCGTGGGAGCATGTTTTGCTCCCCATTGTTGTTAGTTAATAAACTGGCTTGGAATTTCCCAGCTTTGAACTAGCAATTCACCTTGCCACGTTTGGAGTGTGATCCATGCCTTATCTTTGCTGGTTATTAATTTTGGTGCAATAGCGTGCACATGTTGACCATGACGCGTGCCATGTAAAATACCTTCATCGGCTTTTGATAACTGACTAAGTGGTAATGGGGTGGGGCCAATATTCATGTAACCTTGGCGTACATCTGCTATTTTTCCTTTATTAAACATTACCATAAAATCTTTAACGTATTCACCATGGTGGCTATAGGGGGGTGCCATATTAAGTGGCATGGGTGCAAGGGTAAACTCTCCCATTGTTTGCTCGCCCCATGAGTCAGGAAATATGAGAATCATTGATTGATATAAAAACCAAAATGGTAAAATTAAAATACTAGCATGTAGTAGATACTTATAGCGTTGCCACCAAGTACTTTTAAGTCGCGCCATTATTGTGCCTCCTGAATATAGTCAGTTGTTAGCAGCTGCGCCTTTGTTGTCTTAGCTAACTTACTACGCCACATCATAAAGCCTGTAATAGACATACCGCTTAAGATCACGCCAAAAATAAACCAAACTAGCTTGGTCCAGATCCCGCCAATTGTGCCGTAATGCAAAGGGTCTGCAATATGAGAAATAGTTTGTAGAGCGTTCATTGATTCGGGGCTTTTAGTCTGTGCTAATTCGCCTGTCCAAGGATTTATCGTCGTTGAGAACGCATAGTCATCATAGAAAATAGTGTTGTTCGAGCCGCTGATACTGTACATGCCTCGGCTATGTTCTGGGAACATGATGTAATGAGGTTCAAAGTCAGTAAACTGCTGCTTAGTGAGCTGTAGAGCCTGACTTAGACTGATGGCCGGTACCGTTTTAGAAGTGGGCAAATCAGCTACGCTAACCAGCGGCGGATGCTCTTCAATATCAATCTCGTTATGCCACATAATTGCTTGAGTTAAATACCAAAACCCCGTTAAGCTCATAATGAGTAAAAACCACATAGACCAGACGCCAGCTAAGCTATGTAAATCTTTTAATAAGGTTTTTTTACCTTGATTGAAGCGCAATTTAGGCTGAGTAAAAGCACGCCAGAAATTTTTATAAATAATCAGCCCGGTGGCTAATGCGCCAAACATGACTATTGCCATTGCAGATACAAGATAATAACCGACGCTATAACCAGATTGCCATGGAAACAACAGCCAACCATGTAACGCGCGCATAAAACCAATAAAGGTGATGCCTTGATTAACTGCTTGTATTTGCCCTGTGTATTGATTTACGTAGGCAATTGCTTGGGGTTTATTGTGATCTGTAAATATAATAGCGTTTACTAAATACGGTTCATACACCAATACTGATGTGATATCAGCAGTTGGATGTTGTTGTTCTACTGCTGCTATTAATTCATCGATTGGTTTTGCAGGCAAATTGTTAGGATTACTTGCTCGAGCTGCAGGGTTGGTTAACCAGGTAAGCTCATGACTCACTACAGAGAGAGTGCCTGTAATACAAATAAAACAGAATAAAACCCATACAGGCAATGAGAACCAGCCATGTAATTGAAACCAAAATCGCTTGCTTACTTTAGCCATAGTGAAACCTATTGTTAATGATATTTGTTATCATTCATATTGCATTTCAATAATTGTACTATTAAACTGCCTGCAATTTCAATTTGTCCTAAGGAATACTAATGCAGTTAAGTGGAATAAATACACCGTTAAGTATTTTATCTTTGACTCTTCTTTCACTGTTAAATCCCTCAAATGCTGTTGCCGAACAGCAAGCTGTGAGTGAAGATCACGATTTAGAAGTTATTACGGTAAAAAGTCAACGAGGTTTGATTTCATACATGAGTGCATCTGGTGCAAAATCAGACGTGCCAATCATTGAAACTCCGTTATCTGTTTCTGTTTTAACGCAAGAGCGAATTGAAGACCTAGGCGCATTAACTATTCAAGATGCAATTGGTTATGTGTCTGGTTTATATAACGGTCCATACGGTGTTGATACCCGTGGCGATTGGTCGGTTATTCGTGGTGTGTCGCCCGTACAATACTTAGATGGCTTAAAATCGTTGTATGGTAGTTATAATAATGTTCGTACTAACCCTTATGGATTGTCGCAAATTGAAATACTAAAAGGGCCGAGCTCAGTGCTATATGGGCAAGGTTCAATTGGTGGAATTGTTAACTTAGTCAGTAAAAAACCAGAAGCTGAAACATCAGGGCAGCTTTGGGGGCAAGTTGGTAACTATTCGCGTAAACAAGTTGCGGGAGATATTACTGGTGCTTTAAATGATGATGCGTCATTACAAGGGCGAGTAATTGGTTTATGGCGAGAGAGTGATACGCAAACCGATTATGTGCCAGATAACAGTATTGTGTTTTCTCCATCATTAACCTGGTATGCCACTGATGATACAAAAATAACGCTATTAACTAATTGGCAAAAGAATGAATCAGGCACGAGTACCTCGTTCTTACCTCACTCAGGCACTATTTTAGAAAACGAAAACGGCAAAATTCCATCAAACCGTTTTGTTTCTGAGCCGGGTTTTGATCGTTATGATACTGAGCAAGCGTCAATCACTGCGATTTTAGAGCAAAATATTAATGCTGATTGGCAGTTTAAACTTGCTGCGCGTTACACCGATAGTCATGCTGATTATCATACGATTTATGGTTGGCCACCTAAATTTTTAGAAGATGGGCGCAGCGTCAAGCGAGTGTCTTATCTTAGCTCCGCTGATTCGCGGGCTATTGCCAGTGATGCCCAGTTTCATGGCAATATAATAACCGGTAATATTGAGCACACAATAGTGATGGGGCTTGATTATCAAAATGCTTATACCGATAACGACTCTGTTTCTGGACTCGCTGGCACGCTAGACTTATTTAACCCGAAATATGGCCAAGTCGCTAATTTACCAACGGTAGATGATATCGTTGATTATGACTCGTCAAAGGTTTATCAAACTGGCTTATATATTCAAGACAGTATGAAAATTGCTGATAAGTGGATAGTCTCAACAGCATTACGTCGCGATAAAGCAACAACAAACCCTGAAAACGGCAAAAGTGAGTCACAGTATGCGACCACCGGTCGTTTAGGCTTGATGTATTTATTTGACTCAGGGGTTTCACCGTATGCAAGTTATAGTGAATCATTTGAACCATTAATAGGTCAAGATGCTTACGGTAAAGCATTCGAACCAAAAACGGGTGAGCAAGTTGAAGCGGGTTTAAAATATCAACCAGCAGGTACAGAGCATCTACTTACGGCCGCCGTATATCATATTGTAGAGCAAAATCGCACCACCAGCTTACCAGCTGAACAGGTGGGTAATACAAATCTTATTGACCCTAATGGACAAGTTCAGCAAGGTGAGGTAACTGTTAAAGGTATTGAATTAGAAGCACAGCTAGCGTGGGATACAGTCGATGTTTACGCATCTTATGCATACACTGACGGCTATGTTAGTCAAAGTAATACTCTTGGTGAAGATGGTGCAAAGTTAAGTGCCTTGCCAGATCAGCAAGCATCTATTTGGAGTACTTGGCGACCTGAGTCATTGAACGGCTTTAAAATGGGTTTTGGAGCACGATACGTTGGTGAAACATCAGATGGAAGTGCCTATGTTGAAATGAATAATATAGTTTTAAATGATCCTATTAAAACGGATAACTATACTTTATTTGACGCTATGATTGGTTATGATTTTGATGACTATAGTTTTAGTTTACAAGCGCAAAATTTAACGGATAAAACAGTGATTACATCATGTTTAGCGCGTGGAGATTGCTTCTATGGTCAACGCAGAACTGTAACTGCGAATGTGCGCTATAAGTTTTAATGAAGTTAAGATGTAGTATAAATAAAGGGAGCAATTAGCTCCCTTGTTTGCAGTATTGCTAGCTTAGCTATCAATACTTTGTTGGTTAATTGTGACAATTCGTTGTGGGAATGGAATTTCAATATCCGCACCTTGAATCGCACTATATACGCCACCGTTTACGGCCAGCTTGGTTTCAATTATTTTCGTCGTCGGCACCCAGTAGCGGTAACTAATTGTTACTCCACTTTCAGCAAACCGTTCAATGCCAACTTGTGATAGCGGTTCACTTGCGACTAACTCATGGTCTTTCAATACGTTTTCTATAAGCTCTATAGCATGCTCAGCACTGGCATTATAGGCAATATCAATTTCACCTTTTACTAATGAATAATTAAACGAGTTATGCAGTATTTCGCCAACGATGTGTTTGTTAGGAATAGTAATTTCGACTTTTTCTTCGTTGATCAAAATGGTGTAACCTAGCTCAATGGTTTTTACTTGACCGCTGACATTTTTAACTTCAATCGTGTCACCAACAATAAAGGGGCGGGTGGCAATAATAGCCAAGCCTGCGCCATAATTTGATAACATCCCTTGCAATGCTAAACCAGCACCAAGAGAAGCGGCACCAATTGCAGCAACAAAAGGTGTGACACTTATGCCAATTTTACCCAGCGCAATAATAATGAACATAACGATAAACAATACTTTCACTACATTACTGACAAAATTAGTGAGAGTAATATCAATATTATTACGCGCCATTAAAGCGGCAATCATCTTAGATATTTTTTGTGCCACCCACAAACCAAAAATCAAGATCAACAATGCGCCAACTAATTGCATGCTGTACTTAACGAGGTACTCAGTGATCATGGTGTAGTATTTTTCAACTTGTTGGATTTCTGTACTGATCATCTATTATCCATAAATAAAGTGGTTAAACTATTTCATCATAGCAGAGCTTGACTCAAAAAAGGATAAAGTAATGGTACGATTAAAGCGGTAAGTAATGCGCTCAATGCCATTGCCACTGAAGCAAATGCACCAATACGCGGATGCTCAACAAGTGCGGCGGCGGTGCCTATTGCATGAAATGCAGTACCAATCGCAACGCCTTGTGCCTGATGGTTATAAATGCCCACCTGACGAAGAATAAGTAGCGCGAACAAAGCACCTAATAAGCCGATAAAAATCACCATCGCAGCTGCCAGCGAAGCGATGCCTCCGAGTGAATCAGTGACTAGCAGAGTAATGGGAGTAGTGACCGATAAAGCGGCAACAGATGCTGCTAATTGTGTAGGCACATTAAATGCAGCACTGAGTAAGGTTGCAACCACAGTGGCATTGATTATGCCCAGACTACAGCAGCCAACAATCAGCAAGAGATTTCTTCGTATATGCACAAATTGTTGATATAGCGGTAATGCAAGCGCAACAATGGCAGGCTCCAGTAAATAGCTTAATAGCTGGCTATGGCTAGCAAATTGCGAATAAGGCAGTGAAAAACTCACTAGTAATATGGCTATAAGCGTAATAGTGATAAAAACGGGATTAGTCAGCGCTTTTAATAAAGGATTGTTAATGGTTGTATTGAGCTTCCTTAACCCTAAAAACAGCGTGATAATTACAGGAATACTTAACCACCATAGATCAATCATGTTCAATCCTGCCTTTAAATATACTGATCACCGTTGCGATAAGCAGTAAGCTGGTCAATGGCACCAAAATGAAAACTGCACTGAGAAATTGCCATTGCAGGGCGATGATTTCAAGGTGTTCGATAAAACCAACCCCTGCAGGGATGAAAAAAAGCGGCATGACATTTAATAATGGCTTAGCACAGGGAGTTAAGTGATGCTCTTTAACTACGTTTGTTAAAAGTAACGTAAGTAGCATTAGCATCGCTAATAGGGGGGCTGGAAAGCTACCTTGCAGCCAGTGCATGATTATTTTTGCTATCGCCAAGCAACCCAAAATCAAACAGCTGCTGAGTAAATAAGGAAAGATTTTTTTAAGCACTGGTGTTTGGTGATCCATTGATTATTTACTCACTACAGGTCGTATTATACTTCATCACATTTGCTTGTTGAAAACTATGCGACTTATTGCTTAGCGTTGATATTAAGTGAATTTGTTACCAACGTTTACTATTTTGATACTCAATGTTGTCGACGCCTTTGGCTTTTGCAATGGCCTTTTTTGTATTGCTGTTAATAAGCAGACGAATTTGGCTAATGGTTTCTTTTGCTAAAATTTGTCTTCTTGGAGTATTAAAACTTTGTTGGGTAACGCGTTTGATTGCCGCTAAAGTATCCGGTGAGCGAGCTAATAAGGTATTGATCATTGCTAAACAGCGTTGCTTTGGATCCGCATTTACTTCGGTTATTAACCCTAATTGCAGCGCTTTATCAGCACTAATAGGATCTGCATGACTGGCAAGCCACATGGCATCGTCACGTTTTAGTAAGCTAGGTAGTACAACATTTGCACCCATATCAGGGCATAGTCCCCAGCGCGCTTCCATAATGGCTAATTTAGCATCTGGGTGCACAATCCGATAATCAGCCCCAAGAGCTATTTGCAGGCCACCACCAAAGCAATTACCTTGGACGACTGCGAATACCGGCACACTTAGTGATTGCCAACCCAGCACAACTTGCTGCGCTAAATTACAGTTACCCGGTAACCATTTAAATAGCAACTTGGCAATATTTATGGGACTTTTCATAACGGCAGCAACATCCAGTCCAGCACAAAAATGCTCACCATCACCTTGAATAACGACAGCGCGGATAGTCGGGTCTTTTTTAATTTTTTTAATGATACTTGTCAGCTGTTTGAACATGACAAAATTCAACGCATTTTGTTTATCTTTTCGGGATAATGTAACGAAGGCGATTGCCTGTTGTGTTTCAAAATTAATCATGTCAACTCCTCTGACCTGTTTAAGTTTAGCTTACGAGCTAATTGAATTGATGTAAAGCGTGGCTTTCTTGTTTGAAAAGCAAGCTATTTTATAGCCTGTTATTGTGAACCTCAGATACAAATGATTACAAAGTGGTCTATATTTTTAATCGGGTGGCTTGTTATATGATCGACCCATAATAGCCTCTGAACGTAACTTGGCGTTTAAACACAATTTAAAATAAACATATAAAGGTAGTGCGCGCAGCTACTAAGGAGATAAACCATGCTAAAAAGGTTCACGCCTAGCATTTTAGGAACTTACATGTCATTAGCGATCAAAGGGGTTGTTGGTACAACATTAATCGCTTTTTTAGCTGGTTGCTCAGATGATAATGCTACCAAACAAGTCGCTCCGCCTCCTGCGGTTTCAGTATTTAATGTTGTTACCCAAGAGGTGGGGAATTATCGAGAGTTTGTTGCTCGCACGGAAGCTCATCAGGAAGTGAAAATTCGCGCTCGTGTTGAGGGTGAATTAATAGAACGTCATTTTGATGAAGGCTCATTTGTTGAAAAAGGACAGCTACTACTGAGAATCGATCCAAGTGAATATCAATCTTCTGTTGCTGAAATTGAAGCGGACTTAAAAAGTAAGCTTGCTGGCGAAGATGGCGCATCTCGCGATTTAAAACGCGGTAAAGAAGTTGCTGCACAAGGGTTTATCTCACAATCTGATTTGGATAAATTAACCACTAAGTATGAGCAAGCTGCTGCGGCTGTTATCTCAGCAAGGGCAAGCCTTGAAAAAGCAAAATTAAATTTAAGTTACACCGAAATTAAAGCGCCGTTTGCAGGGCGTATTGGTAAGGTTAATTACGATGTAGGCAATATTGTGAGTCCTTCCTCAAATGAACTAGCGGAATTGACCGATGTGGATCCAATTTATGTTAACTTCCAGGTCGAAGAAGGTGATTACATTAGTTATCGTCAAAAACATCAAGACAGTGCTAATAACCCTCAAAATGTACCAATCGATTTATCCCTGCGTTTGCCAAATAACTCGGACTTGGGGGCTAAAGGGCAGTTAGATTTTGCCGATACGAAAATTGATCGCAGTACTGGCACAGTTGAATTAAGAGCGACATTTGCCAATCCACAAAACATTATAATGCCAGGCTTGTTTGTCACCTTAATTGTTGAAAGTAAAGATAAGCAATTACAAGCACTTATTCCTCAAGCAGCAGTACAAGAAAATCAACAAGGTAAATTTGTACTCGTGGTGGGTGAAGATAACAAAGTTGCTACGCGCATTGTGCAACTAGGACGGCGCATTAATGCGATGTGGGTCGTTCAATCGGGCCTTGAAGAAGGTGAGCAAGTGATTGTTGAAGGTTTACAAAAAGTACGTCAAGGGGTCGAAGTTAAACCAGTTGAAAAAAAGGTCGATCACACCACCGGTACAATTTCTAGTCAATCAGACGCTGCAAACTAAAGGAAACGCACATGATAAGTAAAACGTTTATCGCGCGGCCTAAATTTGCCCTAGTCATTTCGATAGTGATTACGCTAGCGGGTTTGATTTCCATGGGTTTGCTGCCAGTTAATATGTATCCCGAGATTACTCCACCGCAAATACAGATCACCGCAGTTTACCCAGGTGCCAGTGCGCAAATAGTGGAAGAGTCTGTGGTCAGACCCATTGAAGAGCAAGTTAATGGTGTAAAAGATATGATGTATATCGAGTCCAGCTCCAGCAATAACGGCACTGCTACGATAACTGCATACTTTAAGGTGGGCACGGATACTGATATTGCTCAAGTCAATGTACAAAACCGTGTCGCGTTAGCTGAGCCGGGGTTACCCAGCGAAGTAACACGCCAAGGTGTATCGGTTAAGAAAAAATCCAGTTCAATGTTATTGGGTATTAACTTGTATTCTAGCCAAGCAAACATTGATGCTATTTTTTTAAGTAACTATGCAACAAATTACTTAACGGAACCGCTGGGACGAATTAAAGGCGTGGCATCGGCTGAGGTTATGGGTGAGAAAACCTATTCAATGCGATTGTGGTTACGTCCAGATAAAATGGCGGCGTTAGGGCTGACAGTAGGCGAAGTTAGAGCAGCATTACAAGAGCAGAATACCATAGTGGCAGCTGGTAAATTAGGTGCTGCACCGAGTTTACCAAGTCAGCAGTTTGAATATTCAATTCAAGCTAAAGGGCGTTTAAAAACTCCAGAAGAGTTTGGCCAAACAATTATTCGTGCTAATCAAGATGGTAACTTTGTACGTTTAACTGATATTGCCCGCATCGAACTTGGCTCAGCTGATTACAGTATTAACGCTAAGTTAAATCAGCAAGATACCGCTTTTATAGTTATTTACCAATTAACCGATGCCAATGCAACGCAAGTGGCAAGTGATGTTAAAGCCACCATGGCAGAGCTTGCTAAGCAATTACCAGATGGTGTTGAATACTCAATACCATACGATACGACAGAGTTTATCAATCGCTCAATCGAAGAAGTGATTGTTACATTATTTCAAGCTGTTGGCCTGGTTGTTTTAGTGGTGTTTTTGTTTTTACAAAATTGGCGCGCGACACTTATTCCAACTATTGCCATTCCAGTATCGTTGGTGGGCACGTTTGCTTTTATGATGGCTATGGGTTACTCAATTAACTTAATTACCTTATTTGGTTTAGTGCTGGCGATTGGTATTGTGGTAGATGATGCAATTATTGTAATTGAGAATGTTGAGCGGATCCTCAAAGAAGAAAAGTTGCCGATTAAGGAGGCGGTCACTAAAGCGATGGAGCAAGTAACCGGGCCTATTATTGCGACCACGTTGGTGTTATTAGCCGTATTTGTGCCTGTAGGCTTTATGCCTGGTATTACCGGGGAGCTTTATAAGCAGTTTTCTGTAACGATTTCGTTTGCGGTATTAATTTCATCGGTTAACGCATTAACCCTAAGTCCAGCTTTATGTGCGCTATTGTTAACAGAAAAGTCAATGAAACCGATAAAATGGCTGGCGCCAGTCGAGCAAGGCATTGTTAAATCAACTTCCATCTATTCTAAAATCATCCACTTTGTTTTAAAACGCTCGGCACGAGTGGGTATTTTTGCCTTAGTTATTTTTGTGGTGGCAGGCTGGCTGGCTAAAAGCGTTCCAACAGGATTTGTGCCAGCCGAAGATCAAGGTTTTGTGTTTGTAGATGTGCAATTACCAGATGCGGCGGCTTCTGGTCGCACTGCTGATGTGATGCATAAAATAGGTGACATTATTAAACAAGAACCTGCAGCAACTGATTTTATTGCGGTATCCGGTTTTTCTTTGATTGGCGGGGCGGGCTCAAATAATGCTTTAGGTATTGTTATTTTAAAAGACTGGGAAGAACGCACTAGTGCTGAACTAGGCTTAAAGTCAGTGATTGGTCGTTTGATGGGAAAAATGTGGGCCATGCCAGATGCGCAGATAATGGTATTTAACCCGCCGCCAATTCCTGGTTTAGGTAATAGCGCTGGTTTTGAGTTTCGCCTACAAGACAGTGAAGGTCGGGATCCGACTGAATTGGCGCAAGTACTTAATGGTCTGGTATATGAAGCGAACCAACATCCAAGCTTGAGTAATGTGTACAGTACTTTTAGAGCAAATGTACCGCAGTACTTTTTAGAGATAGATCGCAATAAAGCAAAGGCTCAAGGGGTTGCATTAAGTGACATATTCTTAACGCTCCAAGCCCAGCTCGGCTCATTATATATTAACGATTTCAATCAGTTTAGTCGTACTTATAAAGTAATCATGCAAGCTGAGAGTGAGTTCCGTAAAAATCCTTCCGACTTACAGCATTATTTTGTGCGTAATAATGAAGGCGACATGGTGCCATTAACGACACTTGCTAAACTTGAACCAATTCTTGGGCCAACAACCCTTAAGCACTTTAATTTATATCGTAGTGCGAGTATCAGTGGTCAAGCAGCTGCGGGGTTCTCAAGTGGTGATGCAATAGCTGCCATGGAAGAGCTAGCTAAGCAGTTACCTAATGGCTATGTATTTGAATGGGCAGGGCAATCTAAACAAGAAATTGAAGCTGGCAATATGGCACCGTTGCTATTTGCTTTGGCCGTTATCTTTGTTTACTTGTTCTTGGTTGCACAATATGAAAGTTGGACGATCCCTTTTTCAGTTATAGCCGCAATTCCACTGGCGATGTTTGGCGCAATGTTAGCGTTATACGTACTGGGTATGGAAAATAATATTTATGCACAAGTGGGGTTAGTACTGCTTATAGGTATGTCGACCAAAACTGCAATCTTGATTGTAGAGTTTGCGATGGAAGAACGGCTTGCCGGCAAGAGTATTTTTGATGCGGCTCTTAGTGCAGCCAAAATGAGGTTTCGTGCGGTATTAATGACTGCTCTTTCATTTGTATTAGGTGTATTACCGTTAGTATTTGCAACTGGCGCGGGTGCTGGAAGCCGCGTATCGCTTGGTGTCACTGTGCTAGCCGGCATGTTAGCCGCGACTATATTGGGTACTTTGCTGGTGCCATTATTTTATAGTTTGGTGCAGTCAATGCGCGAAAAAGTAAAGGGCACAGCGACAACGCAAACGTAAAATAAGCCCTGTATAAAAAAAGTCAGGGAAACCTGGCTTTTTTTTGTCAAAAATTTGCTGAGGTTTGATACTATATCTGGCATTAGCATCATGAAAGGTTTATGGCAATGACAGGACCCCGTTTATACAGTGAAGAAGAAGTAACGCATCAAGCTTACGATATCTTTTTAGAGTTAGCCCCAGATAACCTTAGTGAGCAAGATGTTGATGATTTTAACCAGCATCGTGAAGAGCTTGGCTTTATTGAAGAAGGTGAGCCTGATGACCAATGGCAAGATTTTGTCGCATTAGAAATAGAGCCAGAATTATTTATTCAGGTGTTAGTGGGACTTGAATTCGATAATCAAGATATTTTATTTGCTAAAATTTTGATTAGCCGTGATAAAGACGCGCCGTTTTGTCATATATTATGGAAAGATAGCGAATAATCTCGATGCAGTATCTTAGTGAAAACAGCCTTGTTTTAAATATCAACACAGTGAGCGAACAGTGATTAGGTTACTGCTGTTGTTGGGCTGTCTGCTTAGCTTTAGAGTCTGGGCGGTTGATCCTTTTGAAGACTTTCATGAGTATGGTCAACTCTCAGATGAAGAGATCCATAAAATCCATCAAGGCGAACTATTATACGGCGATACTGAATTTGGATTTATTGTTAGTCGCGGTAATACTAATTCGACCAGTTTTAAGTTCAAAGGTAACTTATATCAAGATCTTGAGAATTGGCGTAATCAATTCAAAATAGATAGTTTATATAAACGTGATCGTAACGACACCACTGGCAATGATGAAGTCTCGGCAAACCGTATATTTTTCTCTGCGCAGGGCAACTATAAAGTTGGGGTAAAAAATGCCTCATTCTTTATGTATGGTGATTATGAAGAAGATGAATTCAGTGGTCTTGAGTTTAAAAGCACACTTGCGGCAGGTTATGGTAATCGTTTATATCAAGGGGTAAAAAACCAAGTTGATTTTGATATAGGGCCTGGTTTATACCGCTCGGTAGCACAAGATGATGCTGAGCTTGAAGATGAGCAAGACAAAACCAAAACCGGTTATTTATTACGTTTAGCACTGCAGTGGGAGCGTACGGTCTCGACTCGAACACGTTTCAATCAAGATTTAAGTATTGAACAGTCATTGTCAGGATTGAACTCACGATTAAAGTCAGAAACATCACTGATCAGCCAACTAATGGGCGCTGTATCATTAAAGTTTACTTATTTATATCGTTATAATTCTAAGCCGGAAGACGATAAGTTAAAGTTTGATTCAGAACTAAGTGCGACATTAGTTTATAGTTTTTAATATTTTAGAGAGTGTTATGTATCAGCATAAGCAATTTGCACTGTTCATTTTTGTTATTCTAAGTTGGATTGCCAGCTTTGTTGGTTTAGCTTGGTATTTAATTGGTGCTGATATGCCGTTAATGGTATTTGCAGCGATTTTAGTGCTGGTGGGTTTTTTGTTCCATGGTTTAACCATTAAAGTTGACGACAGCCAAATTAGCTGGGGTTTTGGTCCTGGTGTGTTTGGTGATAAGTTACAGTTAGTGGATATTATTGAAGCTAAAGCGGTAGAAAACTCTTTTCGTCATGGTATTGGCTTACGTATTACCCATGATGGTTGGGTATACACAGTGTCAGGATTTAGCGCGGTACAGCTAACTTTAAAAGATGGCAGCCAATATCGCTTGGGAACTAACGACCAAGATGGTTTACTGGCAGCGTTGGCGGGTAAGATAAGTGAGCCAATAGCAGAGCCTACACCCGTTTGATTAAATTATAGATATAAAAAAAGCGCAGTAGCGCTTTTTTTATTGTCGGTTTAGTCCACTAAGTCGATATTAGTGGTCGTGACCACAGCCACCATCACCATGGACATGGCCATGCTCTAGCTCGTCTGCTGTTGCATCACGCACTTCAAGTATTTCTACATCAAAGTTTAAAGTGATGCCAGCGAGTGGATTATTACCATCAACAATTACATCGTCTTCTTGAATATCAATGATCATTACAGATTGATCGCCGTCATCTGTTGAGGCACGAAATTGCATACCAACTTCAATTTCCATGCCTTCAAACATCGACTTAGGTACTGCTTGCATCAGATCATCATGGCGTTCGCCATAACCTTGCTCTGGTGGCACAGTAACGCTGAGTGTGTCGCCCGCTTTTTTACCTTGCAGGGCATCTTCTAGGCCTTGAATTAAGTAACCGGTACCAACGATAAAGATCAGTGGCTCACCATCAAATGAGTTATCGATAGAGTTTTTGTCATTATCCATGACTGAATAATGCATTTTTACCACTTTATTTGTTGCAACGATCATAGTCACTCCTATTTATTCGTCTTCGAGAGAGTAGGGTAGAGGAAGGATTGATAGCTCTACCGTTGGGGCATGTTTTGCACGCAGTAACTGACTAGGTTCACTGTCGTTTGGCAACACAACAAGGCCAAATAAGGTTTTACTTTGTTGATTGTAGGCTTGGCTTATTAATTTGCCAGCACGACGCCAGTTTTCACCCATTTGGGTTTCAAGCTCTGGTTCAGCTAATTCTCCATCGCTGTGCCCTGATACGATATACATAGCGCGTTTATTTTTACCAAGGTATTTCATGCGGGCAACGGTTTCTTGGCCTGTGTAACAGCCTTTACGAAAGCTTACTCCACCGATAGCTTGCAGGTTAACCATTTGTGGTACGTATTCACCGAGTGCCGCTTCATTGAGCTCAGGCTCACCCGCTAAAATACTATGTTGCTGCCACAGCGCGTCGTTTTCAAGGGCGATAACCTCATCAGGCAGTGAAAATTCGTCATTAACCATCAGTAAAATGCGGTTTTTTGCTAATTTTAGTGCTTTACCATGACTAAAATCGCAAGCGCTATCTTGCTCATTAAAATGAATGTTCAACGCATTTAAGGTTGCAGCTAGATCATCACCGATTAAACCAATTAACTTGCTGGTAGCAGCGTGTATTTCAACTTTTGAAAACACCGCATACTTTTTTAATTCAGTTAAAGATTGAGCGGTTTCAACCGCTGATGCTGCTAAATAGTAACTATCTTGATAAGCAAAGAGCTTGGCTACACTCCATAATTTACCTTTGGCATTACAGTGCCCAGCCCATAAGAAGTTGGTTTGGTTGAGCTTATTAATATCTTGGGTAATTTGGCCATGAAGGTAGGCGAGTTTATCAACACCGCTAATGCGGATCAGCTGATGTGATAAAGGGCATGCGTGTACTGTTGACATAAAAACCTGCGTTACAAGAAATGTAGGCGCGTATAATACCGTAGTTAGCGCTGCTGGTATAGATGCATAAATAGCTGTTTATTCAGGTGCAATTTGTTAAACTGCTAAGCAACTTAGTACGAGGTAAAAAATGACTGAAATTCACAATAAAGCGCGTATCCGCTGGGCTTGTCGCCGCGGCATGTTAGAACTAGATGTGTTATTTATGCCATTTGTAGATGAGGCATTTGATTCGTTATCTGTACAGCAGCAAGCTGTTCTTCAACGTTTGCTTGAAGCGGATGATCCCGATCTATTTGCGTGGTTTATGGGCCATCAAGAATGTAAAGATCCTGAGCTTAAACAGATGGTACAACTGATTTTAGACCGAGTTCGTGTATAGGTTTAGGGTTACTAATAATGTTCCAGACCACAGACCTTTTGTGGTCTACTTTAGCTTGTTCGCAGTGTGTTATAGCTTATTTTTAACTAGCGTATTAGCGCAATTTATTTGTGTCGCCAGTAGTACTATTTTTGGCTATGTAAGTTGGCACTGGTATAAAAAATCCCATCCTCAGCAAGGCGTTTTTATATTAGATTCTACGCAATGTCGTTTTGAAAATAATACGCTAAAAATAAATGGCCATATCAGCAACAAAAGCCGTGTTTATCAAAGCAGTGTTTGGTTATATATTAATGGCTTTGCAAGCTCCCACTGGCTGATTATTAATGCCAGCGGGGTTGATGAACTGAGTTTTGTGCGCTTGAAACGTCTTACTTTGGCTGCTCGTCATGAGCAAGCGGAGTTAAAATAGTGGGCGTTGGATTATCATTTAACTGCGGGTAGTCAATGGTATAATGCAAGCCTCTGCTTTCTTTTCGCTCCATTGCACTGCGAATTATAAGCTCTGCTACTTGCACTAAATTACGCAGTTCAAGCAAGTTATTCGAAACGCGGAAGTTTGCATAATAATCACGAATTTCTTGCTGTAGTAATTCAACTCGGTGTAACGCACGTTCTAGGCGTTTAGTTGAACGCACAATGCCAACATAGTCCCACATAAATAGTCGTAGTTCATGCCAATTATGGGTGATCACCACTTCTTCATCTGAGTTAGTTACGCGGCTTTCATCCCACATCGGCAGCACTTTTAATGCTGGACTATGCTGTATTTTTGCTAAAATATCTTTTGCTGCGGCGTGCGCGAACACAATGCACTCTAGTAATGAATTACTGGCCATGCGATTAGCGCCATGTAGCCCCGTATAAGCGACTTCGCCTACCGCATATAAGTTATCTAGATCGGTCTTGCCGTTAAAGTCAGTCATTACTCCACCACAGGTATAATGTGCCGCAGGAACCACTGGAATTGGATCTTTAGTGATATCGAGCCCGACACTTAAGCATTTTGCATAAATGGTCGGGAAATGCTCAATAATAAAGTCTTTATCTTTATGACTGATATCTAAATACACACAGTTAGCACCTAAGCGCTTCATCTCAAAATCGATAGCGCGGGCAACAATATCGCGTGGTGCAAGCTCTTCACGCTCGTCAAAGTCTTTCATGAATCGTGTGCCGTCAGGGCGCTTTAAATAAGCACCTTCACCGCGCATCGCTTCGGTGATCAGAAAGTTTTGTAGCTCTGGGTGATATAAACTGGTCGGGTGGAATTGGTTAAATTCCATATTGGCTACTCTACAACCTGCCCGCCAAGCCATGGCGATACCATCACCACTGGATACATCAGGGTTGGATGTGTAAAGGTATACTTTACTGGCACCACCGGTTGCTAAGGCTACAAACTTAGCTGAAATTGTTTCAACTTTCTTCGCCGCTCGGTTCCACATATATACGCCATGAATATGTTTACCGTTTTGGCCTAATTTTTTATCACCAATTAAATCTATCGCGTTGTATTGTTCTAATAAGGTAATTTCTGGGTGCGCTTGTACTTGGCTTATTAGCGTTGTTTGCACTGCTCGGCCGGTGGCATCTGCAGCGTGTAAAATTCGGCGATGGCTATGGCCGCCTTCACGGGTTAAATGAAAGCGCTCTTTGCCTTTGCTATCAAACTCCATATCAAAAGGCACGCCTTGCTCGATTAGCCATTGCAAGCAGTCATGGGCATTACTTGCGGTGTATTGCACGGCGGTTTTATCACATAAACCACCACCGGCATCTAAGGTGTCTTGTACGTGAGATTCAATGCTGTCATTCTTTTTATCAAACACGGCAGCAATGCCGCCTTGTGCATAAAGTGTGGAACCTTCCGTCAATTCACCTTTGCTGATCACGGTAACTTTACAGTGATTAGCTAAAGATAATGCTAATGAGAGGCCAGCTGCGCCGCTGCCAATAATTGCGACATCCGTGATATGGTGTTTATTTTGGTTCATGTCCGTGGTCTTTGCGGTTACAATGCTCAGATACTAATGTATAAACAGTAATGAGCAAATAATAATATTATGATAGGCGTATATGTATCATATTTGGCGCGACACTATTAGTGATTTTCAACTTTCGCCAACATATTTATATGCTATTTTATAAAAAAATAATATTAAACAGAACTTTTCATTCATGCAGCAGTCAGAGTATTTGTAAACAATGGCAGGATATGAATGACAAGCAATAATCAGACAGAGGAGTACCGGCTCGAATGAGCGAGCAGGATTTGGATTTAGCGCTAGTAAAAAGGGTCCAGCAGGGCGATAAAAATGCCTTCAATCTTTTAGTAAAGAAGTATCAGAACAAAATAGCCGGTTTGATTTCACGTTATGTATCAAATCAAGGCGATATTGCTGATGTTGCTCAAGAAGCTTTTATTAAAGCATACCGCGCACTTCCAAACTTTAGAGGGGACAGTGCCTTTTATACTTGGTTATACCGTATCGCCGTTAATTGTGCTAAAAATTACTTAGTGGCTCAGGGCCGCAAACCGCCAGCAAATGATATAGATGCTGACGATGCAGAGTTTTATGATGGTGCTGATGCAATGCGTTCAAATGCATCCCCTGAGAACTTGTTATTAAGCGAAGAAGTTCGCGCAGTGATTTTTAACACCATTGATAGTTTGCCTGAAGATCTTAAAACCGCGATCACTCTACGAGAAATCGAAGGGATGAGCTATGAAGAAATAGCCGTGGTGATGGATTGCCCAGTCGGGACGGTGCGTTCGCGTATTTTCCGTGCCCGTGAAGCAATAGATAACAAATTAAACCCATTAATAGGCGAGTCTTAATATGACAAAAGCACACGTTAACAAGTTGGATAATCAGCATTTATCCGCATTACTTGACGGCGAACAATCATTAACTGATGAGGTTATTGCCCAGCAAGATGCGGCAACCTTAGGACGTTATGCGCTAATAGGTGACGTAATGCGTGCTGAGTCAGAAGATGCGTTCGTCTTTGATATAAGCGATAGTGTTGCGCAAGCGCTGGAAAGTGAGCCAGTTTATGCTGATTTCACACAATCAGCGTCACAACCTGCACCATTGGCTGCCACGGGCACCGATAACGTAGTGGCGTTTAACTGGCGCAAACCAGTTGCACAACTTGCAATTGCAGCAAGTGTTGCCATGTTTGCAATTGTTGGTGTACAAACATTGCCACAAGGTGAAAACTCACCAAGCAATGAAATTCCGATGCTACAAACAACACCTGTAACAGGAATGGCATCACCAGTTAGCTATTCGTCAGAACCCGCTTTACAAAATGCAGAGCAAGGTTTACGTGAGTTACAGCAACAGCGTATTGGCGCGTTAGTATTAGAACATCAACGCCAAGCACGAGTTGCATATTCATTAGAAAAAGCTCACACTGAGGCGCAAGCCGAAGAGGAAAAAAACTAATTAAATGAAAGTAATTACTTTTATTTTGTCGTTGGTATTAATGGCTCCAGCCTTTGCTGACGACGAAAACCCCGCAAAAGAGCTACTGCTCAAAATGGCTGACGCCGTTCATAATCGTAACTTTGACGCATCATTTGTGGTCGTTAAAGGAAAGTCAATGGAACCATATCGTTGGTTGCATGCAAAACAAGGTAATACAGAACTCGAACATTTGAGCTTACTCAATGGCGCAGGCCTTGAGATGGTTCGTATCGATGACCAAGTTACTTATTTTGAGCCACAGTCTGAGCCTTATTCAATAGATACTGATTCTATAGCAGGCCCAATCCCAGAAGTGTTATTCAAAGATGTTGAGCGCTTAAGTCAGCATTACGATTTTGTACTCGGTGGTAAAGGCCGTATTGCAGGGCGTGCTGCGCAGCTTGTGCGCATCGAATCAAAAGACGAGTATAAGTTTAATTATTGGCTGTGGCTTGATGCAGAGTCATCACTATTACTAAAATCTGCTTATGTTAATCATGCCGGTGAGATGTTAGAACAACTACAGTTAACCCATATTAGTGTAACCGAAGAGCCCGCTGCGTTATTACTTGAAATGCTTAATCGTAAATTTCCAACGCCACTACCGGCAGCGGCAATTACCAAAAATGAAGCAAATACAGGAAGTAATAATTGGCAAATAGGTTGGTTACCGGAGGGGTTTAGTTTACTAAAATCAGACCGTCATAAGCTTGATTTGAACAATGAACTGACGGATTATTATTTATACTCAGATGGTTTTGTCGAAATTTCAGTGTTCGTACAAAGACCATTACCAGGTCGCAGACCAAGCGGTGCATTGTCATCCGGTGCCACGACAGTATATGTGCATAATAGCGGTAGTTTTGATGTGTCAGTGGTGGGGAATATTCCAGCAATGACTGCAAAAGCAATTGCTGAATCGGTTGCAAGACCCTTGTAATATAAGCTGATAATGATAGAACAAACTCTTACAGTGGTGTCGATTCAAGGCGCCACTGCGCATTTAGAAGCCCAGCAAAAGCAAGCCTGTGAAGGGTGTAATGGCCGTTGTGGTTCACAAATTTTTAGTAAGCTATTTGGCACTGTTAAAAAAACCTTCCCCTATCGATTTGAAATCCCTGTTGTGGTTGGGCAAAAAGTAACCCTAGCACTGGATGATAGCCACATGGTAAAGCATGCTTTTGCAGTGTATATGTTGCCTTTGGTGTTAAGTCTGGTATTTGCGTTAGTGGCTGCTGAGGTTTTTTCTGTGCCTGAATGGTTGCAAATCATTGCCGCTATAGCTGGTGGTTTTACTGGCTTTGGCATCGCTAAAAGCCGAGTGAAAAGCCTAAAGCATGATGTTAAAGTAATAAAAATTCACCCTATTAGCCTTCCTTTAACTCAAATAGATGGTGATTGAAGCCAATTAAATGTAAAATTGCGGCTTTATACACTCAGTCCATTAAAATAGAAGTTTAGAATCCAGTTTATGAAGCATATCCGTAATTTTTCGATCATCGCCCATATTGACCACGGTAAATCGACCCTTTCAGATCGTTTGATCCAAGTTTGTGGTGGTTTAACAGACCGCGAAATGCAAAAGCAAGTATTGGATTCAATGGATATTGAGCGCGAGCGTGGTATCACCATTAAAGCGCAAAGTGTAACTCTAAATTATAAAGCCAACGATGGTGAGACTTACCAACTTAACTTTATCGACACACCTGGACACGTTGACTTTACTTATGAAGTATCGCGTTCACTAGCAGCGTGTGAAGGTGCATTATTAGTTGTTGATGCCGGTCAAGGTGTTGAAGCGCAAACTCTAGCGAATTGTTACACCGCCATCGAAATGAATTTAGAAGTAATTCCGGTATTAAATAAAATCGATTTACCACAAGCTGATCCACTACGGGTAGCCGAAGAAATTGAAGATATTATTGGTATCGATGCCCTAGATGCCGTGCAATGTAGCGCTAAAACAGGTGTGGGTATTGCCGAAGTTCTTGAAATGATTGTTAAGGACGTACCGCCACCAGAGGGTGATAAAGACAAGCCGCTACAGGCGCTTATCATCGACTCATGGTTTGACCCGTATCAAGGTGTAGTATCGCTGGTGCGTATTAAGCACGGTGAATTAAGAACGGGCGACAAGATAAAAATTATGTCGAACGAGCATATACACACTGCAGATCAGGTTGGTGTTTTTACACCAAAGCAAACCAACACCGGTATTTTAAGAACTGGTGAAGTAGGTTTTGTTATTGCGGGTATTAAAGAAATACATGGTGCGCCAGTAGGTGACACTATTACCCATCAAAAAAATGCAGCACCTGAGCGCTTACCGGGCTTTCAAAAAATTAAACCACAAGTTTATGCCGGTATGTTTCCAATTGCCTCGGATGAGTATGAATCATTCCGTGATGCGCTTAATAAACTAAGCTTAAATGATGCGTCGTTATTCTTCGAACCAGAAAATTCAACAGCACTTGGCTTTGGCTTTCGCTGTGGCTTCTTGGGCATGTTGCACATGGAAATCATTCAAGAGCGTTTAGAGCGTGAATACGATATTGACTTAATTACCACCGCACCAACGGTAATTTACGAAGTTGTAACTAAGGAAGGTACGATTCAGATTGATAACCCATCTGATTTACCTGCTGTAAATGATATTTTAGAAATTCGTGAGCCCGTTGTTGAAGCTAATATTCTTGTACCACAAGAGTATTTAGGCAGTGTTATTACGCTTTGTATTGAAAAGCGTGGTATGCAAACCAAGATGAACTATCACGGTAAACAAGTCGCAGTTACTTATGAACTGCCAATGGCTGAAGTGGTGATGGACTTTTTCGATAAGTTAAAGTCAACCAGTCGTGGCTTTGCCTCGCTTGATTATAACTTTAAGCACTTTCAAACATCAGACATGGTACGTGTTGATATTTTGATCAATGGTGAGCGTGTTGATGCACTTGCGATTATTGTTCACAGAGACAGTGCGCAATCGCGTGGTCGTCAACTAGCTGATGCATTGAAAGAGCTTATTCCTCGTCAAATGTTTGATATTGCGATTCAAGCGGCAATAGGTGCACACGTTATTGCCCGTACCACTGTTAAACAGTTACGTAAAAACGTAATCGCGAAGTGTTATGGTGGCGACGTGAGTCGTAAGAAAAAGCTACTTCAAAAGCAAAAAGATGGTAAAAAACGTATGAAGCAACTAGGTAATGTTGAAGTGCCTCAAGAAGCATTTTTAGCTATTCTTAAAGTTGGTAAGTAAGTTTTTTAACCAAATTACGTAAGATAAAGGATTTAATGCATGGCAGGTTATTTTTCAATATTTTTAGTGTTGTTAACTTTAGGCTCAGGCTTAATTTGGTTAATTGACCATTTTATGTTTGCACCAAAAAGGCAGCAACGCTTAGCTCTTGCGCAAAGTTCTGCTGGCGGCGAGCTAGATGAAGAAACTGCAGCACTAATTGCGCCAGAACCGACGATTACTGAAACGGCAAAATCAATTTTTCCGATGATTGCGGCTATTACGATTTTTAGGTCGTTTATATTCGAGCCGTTTCAAATACCATCAGGTTCAATGATGCCGACACTATTAGTTGGCGATTTTATCTTAGTACAGAAATATTCGTATGGCGTGAAAGACCCTGTTTGGCGTACTCAATTAGTTGATGTGGCAGAGCCAGAACGTGGTGATATTGTGGTATTTAAATACCCATTAGATGAAAGTATCGATTATATTAAACGTGCGATTGGTTTACCGGGTGATAAAATCGTTTACCGTGATAAGCGTTTATACATTCAGCCAAATTGCGAACAAGGACAAACACAACAAGGTGACTTATTGTGTAATGAATTTAATAAAATTGACATGGAGATCATTAATCGCGATGAATTTAAGCAAGGCTCTATGGATTTAGTTCGGTTAGATGAAAATTTGACTACGCTAAAACATAATATTTTAATTAACCCTGAAGCGCTGGAAATGAAAGGGCGTTACTATCAACAACCGGGTACACGTTCTGATGAATGGGTAGTGCCGGCTGATCATTATTTTATGATGGGTGATAACCGCGATAACAGCCAAGATAGTCGCGTATGGGGCTTTGTGCCAAAAGAAAACTTGGTGGGTAAAGCTGTCTTTATATGGATGAGTTTTGAATTTGAGAATGGCCCAGATGACATTTTACCAGGCTGGGTTCCAACTGGTGTTCGTTTTGAACGCCTAGGTAATATTCAGTAACAATGAAAAAAAATGTAACAGAGTTATATAGCAAAATAGGGTATACCTTTATTGATCAAGTATTACTTGAGCAGGCGATGACCCATCGCAGCCATAAAGGACAACACAATGAACGCTTAGAGTTTTTGGGCGATTCCATTTTAAGCTTTGTCATTGCCAATGCTTTATATAGTAAGTTCCCCAAAGCGCGTGAAGGCGATCTTAGCCGCATGCGTTCAACGCTTGTGCGTGGACAAACCTTAGCTGAATTTGGTTTAGAGTTTGGCCTAGGTGATTACTTACGCTTAGGGCCGGGTGAACTTAAAAGTGGTGGTTTTAGACGTGAATCAACTTTAGCTGATGCGGTTGAAGCAATTATTGGTGCGGTATTTTTAGATGCTGGCATTGATGTTTGTGGAGACTTGATTTTGGCGTGGTACGAATCTCGCCTTGATGCCATTTCGCCAGGTTTAAACCAAAAAGATCCTAAAACATTACTACAAGAATACTTACAAGCCCGCAAATTACCTTTGCCAGGCTATACTGTAGTAGATACTAAAGGTCAGGCACACAATCAAACGTTCACGGTTGAATGTATTGTTGAAGGTATGGATAGCATCATCTCAGTTGGCAGTTCTCGTCGTAAAGCTGAACAAAAAGCCGCTGAAAAAGCGTTGAAGATACTTAAAAATGAATCTTGATACATTGATCCAACCGCACACGCGTGATTTAGATACTTTTTGTGGCATGGTCGCTATTGTTGGCCGCCCAAACGTTGGTAAATCTACCTTGCTTAATGAAATTATTGAGCAGAAAGTAAGTATTACCTCGCGTAAACCGCAAACCACACGCCACCGTATTATGGGTATTCATACTGTAGGTAAGCACCAAGCCGTTTATGTTGATACACCAGGCCTGCATGTTGAAGAAAAGCGTGCCATTAACCGTTTAATGAACCGTGCTGCTTCAAGTTCATTAGGTGATGTTGAGCTAGTTATTTTTGTTGTTGAAGGTACTCACTGGAATGCTGACGATGAAATGGTGCTTAACAAAGTAAAGCAAAATGGCAAACCAGTATTACTTGTGATGAACAAAATTGATCAAGTAAAAGACCGTGACCTTGTGCTACCGCATATGAAGTGGTTAGGCGAAAAGTTTGATTTTGTTGGCATTATGCCAGTATCTGCGACTCAAGGTAAAAATATCAACCTGATCAAAGATGAAGTAACTAAGCGTTTACCACCGTGTGAATTTTACTTCCCTGAAGATTACGTAACAGATCGTTCAATGCGCTTTATGGCAGCCGAAGTGATCCGTGAAAAGTTGATGCGCTTTATGGGTGAGGAGCTTCCTTACTCAGTTACCGTTGAAATTGAGCAGTTTAAATGGCAAGAAAATGGCATTTGGCATATCAATGGCTTGATTTTAGTTGAGCGTGAAACGCAAAAACGTATGGTTATTGGTAATAAAGGCGAAAAGCTTAAAGTGATTGGCCGCGAAGCCCGTAAAGATCTCGAAGAAATGCTTGATAATAAAGTGTTTTTAGAACTTTGGGTGAAGGTTAAATCAGGTTGGGCTGACGACGAGAGAGCACTTCGCAGTTTAGGCTATGGTGAAGATTAATAGCCTAAGCGATATTTATGGATAGCGACTTCTACACGGCATATTTATTACACCGACGTCCTTTTAGTGACTCACAAGTAATGCTTGATATGTTAGTAGAAGGCGTTGGCCAGTTGCGCATGCTGGCGCGAATTAGCGGTCGCCAAGCAACAAAATACAAAGCTCAGTTACAACCCTTCCAAGCCTTACTGGTAAATTATACCGGTAAACACGACCTGAAATATATCCAACGATTTGAACTACATGGCACGCAATCCACACTAGTTGGGGATCAGCTTTATTGTGGGTTTTACCTCAATGAACTAACCAATCGCATTGTACCAATTAATGAACCAATTGATCATGCCTATCAATTGTATAAAACTCACCTACAACAGCTTAACCAGCCCCCTAACTTACAAGCTGTATTACGTTCTTATGAATTTCAACTATTAGAATTATTAGGCTATGGCGTTGACTTTAGTTTTGATGCCGCAGGCGATCCAATTTCGGCAGAGCAAACGTATAGTTACTTTGCTGAATACGGCTTTGTTGCCCAAGAAAATCAAGGCAGTGGCTTTTCTGGCGCGCAGTTAAATGCAATTGCAGCTCATGACTTTAGTGCGCCGGATGTGTTATATATGGCAAAACAATTAAGTCGTCATTTAATGAAGCCTTTATTAGGCAAAAAACCATTAAAAAGTCGCGAGCTGTTTATATCCAAATAGTTTGGGTATTCACCAACAATCTTAATACGGTATTTTTAACCGTTATTTTTACAGGTAAAAAAATGAAAGATATTCTTTTGGGTATAAACGTTGATCATATTGCTACCTTACGCCAAGCTCGGGGTACAAATTACCCAGATCCAGCACATGCTGCGAGTGTTGCTGAGCATGCTGGCGCTGATGGGATCACTATTCATTTACGTGAAGACCGTCGTCACATTCAAGATCGTGACGTGTATGTGATGGCTAAAACAATCCAAACACGAATGAACCTTGAAATAGCGGTTACAGATGAAATGATTGATATTGCTTTAGATGTTAAGCCAGCTTATGTTTGCTTAGTACCAGAAAAACGCGAAGAGTTGACCACCGAAGGCGGTTTAGACGTTGTTGGTAATCTAGATAAGATTAAAGCCGCGACAGCAAAATTAACTGACGCCGGTATTAAAGTATCGTTATTTATTGATGCAGACAAAGCACAACTAGATGCAGCTAAAGCCTGTAATGCCCCTTATGTTGAAATTCATACTGGCGCTTATGCGGATGCGCAAACTGATGCTGAGATACAAAAACAACTTGAGCATATTCATCAAGGCGTAAAGTATGCAGCAAGTTTGGGTTTGATAGTAAACGCCGGCCACGGTCTTCATTATCATAACGTGAAACCGATTGCTGCTATGAAAGAAATTTACGAATTAAACATTGGTCACGCAATTATAGCGCGCGCAGCCATTGATGGATTAGATAAAGCAGTACGTGACATGAAGCGACTAATGCTAGAAGCGAGAGCATAGCCATTGTAATAAATTATAAACATGCACCGCATAAAGTGCGGTGCATGTTAATGCAACTGAAAGGATTTATTTAAAATTGGACTTTAATGCCCATTTTAAATTTTCGGCCAAGTACATCATAGTTACTTGGGAATGTATTACCTGAGTTAGAGCTGGTATCGCCAGCTTCACCACCAACGACAGGTGGTTCTTTTTCAAAAATATTATCTATACCGAAATTAACTACAATGTTTTCTGTTGCGTAATAACTAGCAAATAAATCAAAGTAGTCGTAGCTGTCAATGCTTCTAAAATCTTCAAAAACATTCGGGGCTTCAATCGGCTCTACTTCAACGCCATCTATATGACGCCATTGTAATGACATTGTTAAATCTTCCCATACCCAGCTAGTACGTTGCACCCAACGAAGCTCTGATACAGGGTCACAACTGGTACTGAAGTAACCTTTACAATCGATTATTCTAGCTGTGTCTGAGCTTTGTGACTCCTGTGTTAGATATTTATTGATATTACCTGAAAATTGCAATTCGCCCATTTCGTCCATTAGTACAGCAAAGTTAAAACCAAGTTCGATACCTTCAGCACGTTGGCTTTTCAAGTTAGTGGTGAACTGTTCTATACCAGCTCCAGCAATTGTTAAATCACCACCAATTCTATTTATTTTTGCACACTCATTGGTATCGCCAAGTACATAACAAGCATCAAGAATTTCTTGAGCAGAAAAGTTGCCAATAATATTACTAATATCAATATCATAGTAATCTAATGTGATTGTAAAGTTTTCAAGCGCATCAAACTCAGGCGTCCACACAATACCTGCTGTAAATGTGTCTGCTTCTTCGGCCCCCGGAGGATTCAGAGGATCACTACCGCTAATAACTTGTACTTGCCCTGAAATAACATTTTGCACATTACCAACTTGCGCTTCAGTCATTCCAGTTGATATACAAAGCTGTTTTAATGTTTCATCAATATTACCTGCATTAGCTACTGAACACGGGTCACTTTGAGCATTATCTAATCCTGTGACTACAGGGGATGCAATCTCACCAACATTAGGTGCACGAGTAGCTTGTTGTTGCATGACGCGGACTAAAATATCGCTGACTGGACGCCAATTAAAGCCTAACTTCCAGGTTTCATTGCTACCAACTGTATCATAATCAGCCCAACGAAAACCAAACTCAACATCAAGCGTTTCAGCACCTGGTAACCCATCTAATACCGGCAAGTAGCCTTCCATAAATAACTCATCAACGGAGAAACCGCCAGAGATTGGAAGTTGATTACCGCCAGCACCACCTTGGCAGCTTGCTGGAGCAAGCTTTAAACATTCGTCAGGCTCAAATAAGCCTTTTTCTTTACGCTTTTCATAGCCAAAACTCATTGCCAGTGGTGCGCCAGCGCCCGGAATTTCAATAAAGTCGAATGAGCCATTTACACTAGCAGTGAAAACTTCTTGGCTGTATTTTTGTTGTTGCAATGCAATTGCTTGTGCATAACCTGCCATTTCTTCGGTGATTGAACCAAAACCACCAAATAAGTTTATAGGAACACAACTAGAATCACCATTTTTACAAGTAACGCCATCTGTAGTATCAAGCGCGTTTTGAATGTTAGTTAAGTTGGTGTAACCACCACGAACAGTTGTTCGGTTAGATTCACCATATTGATAGCTTGCATCATATTGCCAATCATCTAAAAAGTAACCTGTAACCCCAGTCACCATTTGAAATTGAGTGCTGTCAAATCGTTCTGTTCGAGCGCCAAGCTCTAATGTACGTCTTCTAAGTTGAACTGACAGGTAGTCAGCTTCATCAACAATACCATTGCCATTTATGTCTTGCCAATTAGATGTATCTAAACTTCCTTCACCTAAAGCAGCCGTAGCGCCATCGATCATAAATTGCCTTGCTTGATCGCCTATTAATGGATTGGCTAATGGTAAATTGAACACAGATCCAAAAGTACCAGAAGGAGCTACTTGGGTATCAACACTGGTATTAGTAAAGTTCACAGATGAATAAACTTGGTGATCATCTGTCAGGTAGTAATTACCAATAGCTGTTGCTGAATAGCGTTCAGATGGTGTTTGATAGAAGTTGTATGGGTTGAAGTTGAATACACTACACTCAGTAGCGGCTAATGTGCCATCATTTCTGAATTGGCCACTACCATTACCGCCAGCACCAACAATTGTAAATCGAGTAGGAAAAGCGGTGGTAGATCCACCACTTTCGACGGAGTTTGGACCACTACATGCATCAGGAGCTGGGATTGGCGGCTCGCCATTTAAGAATTGTTCATAGTTAGCACCCGTTTTAGTTTCAATTCCTAGCAGGCCTAATGGTCTATCACCTAATAAAATTTGATCTCGTTGTGTCCAACCTAGCGATAACACTACATTACCTTTGTCATCTTCAAGATTAGAACCCAGAGTAATACTGAAGCTGTCTTTATCACCGTCACCATCGCCAGTTTCTGAATGTTTGGCGTCAAAAACCACCCCTTGGAAATCATCTTTTAGCACTATGTTGACAGCGCCCGCTATTGCATCAGAACCATAAACGGCAGATGCTCCACCGGTAACAATATCAATTCGTTCAATTAATGCACTGGGGATGGTTGAACTATCTACGGCACCATTATAGTTATATGGGATCATACGACGGCCATTCATTAATACTAATGAGCGTTGAGCACCAAGACCGCGTAAGTTTATTGTAGCTGCACCGCCAGAACCATTATTAACGTTACTACCATCACCAGGTACTGTTGCTGGTAAGTTTCTTAATATTTGTTCAACTTCAGGTTCTTGTTGAAAACCAAGTTCTTTTTCTCCAATGGAAATGATAGGACTAGCGGAAACAGCTCCTGGTTGGCGAATACGGCTACCTGTAACAGAAATAACTTCGACGTCTTTGTCGACTTCAGTTTCTTGTGCTGTGGAAAGTGGTGAATAGATGAGTGCGGTTGAGACAACCCCTGCACTAAGTGCATATTTCACTGCAGATGAAATTCTACTTTTTAACATTGTAATCTCCCAAATATTTATAATAATTAGGCTAAATACAACAGGAAGCACATTGCAGATGCTTCCTCTTAGCTTTTTAAAGATAGTCATTAAGTTGGGACATACAAATAATTTAAAGCGTCAAAATATAAAATTTTGAAAAGTTTGAAATGTAAAACGAATGAAATACGGCAGGGTAGATAAAAAGATTGTTTTTAAACAGTAGCTTAAATAAAAAAGCGGCTTCAGAAGCCGCTTTTTAATCTTGAATATATTTATTAACAGTTAGTCTCTTTAGCGTTAACGCCTTCTTTTACTTCTTCACAGGCGTCTTCTACTTTGTTTTGTACGTCGGTAACAGCTTCATCGATGCGCTCACCGGCCTCTTCTGCATGATTGTCTTCACAACCCATGATAAAAAAACTAGCGAATAAAGCGATCACAGCGGTTTTAATAGTTGTCGATTTCATAATGTAATTCCTTGTAAAAATAATAAATGTGTTGTTATTTAAAATAAATTGTTATCACTTAGGGACATTGCCGCGCAATGCACCTGAAACGAGTGAAATAACTAACAATACAATAAAGATAAAAAAGATAATCTTAGCAATTCCTGCTGCGGCACCTGCGATACCACCAAAACCTAACACTGCAGCAATAAGTGCAATAACTAGAAATGTAATTGTCCAGCGTAACATTGTCGTCTCCTTGGTTTGTAAATTTGTTCAGAGTAAATAATGCTAGTTACATGCCATGTATTTAAATCCTTTTTTATCAATGATATAGGGGGTTATTTCATTTCTCTTCATAAATTAGGTGGGAATTATTTACAGCTTTATCTGTAACTTATACTCGACGCTCTAAAAATCAATATTTAAGTCGTTTTTTGGTAAGACCAATTTCATTTTTGAGCCATTTGTATTTAATCAAGCGGTTGTTCAGTCGTTCAGTCGGTAGGTTTTCCAGCTGCGGATAAGCTTTTACTTATAAGTTATAGCTATACTCAGTATTTTTATCATCTATATCCTATGAAATTATAGCAAAATGTAGAGTGTTAACTTTGCTGAGCATATGTTAGCTTTGTATTAATTGGTTTTACCAATTTACAAAGTGTTGGACTTGGTCTTTTTCTTTGTTATGATTGTTGCATAATTATTTAAATAAAGTGATTTTTTACCTAGCGTGGCTGGGTGGAAATAATCAGGGGGGGGCAGAATGGATATAGGTCAATTACTTGCTACTGCAGCAAACTTAATGCTCACTGGGATGGTGGGAGTTTTCGTTTTTCTTTCGTTGTTGATTGCAGCAATTACCGCTATGTCTAAATTAGCGAGCCGCTTTGAACAGCCGGTTGTAATGCCAACGCGCACACCATCGATCAAAGCACCCGGTGTACCAAGTGAACACATCGCTGCGATAAGTGCTGCCATAGCTCAGTACAAAAATAAACAAAAACTATAAGGGATGACTTGTGGCTAAATTAAAATTAACAGAATTAGTACTTAGAGACGCGCATCAATCATTATTAGCAACGCGTATGCGTTTGGATGACATGCTACCGATTGCACAAAAATTAGATGATGCAGGTTACTGGTCGATCGAATCATGGGGTGGGGCTACTTTTGATTCATGCATTCGTTATTTGGGTGAAGATCCTTGGGAGCGTATTCGTGCTCTTAAAAAAGCTATGCCAAATACTAAACAGCAAATGTTATTACGTGGTCAAAACCTTTTAGGCTATCGTCATTATGCAGATGATGTTGTTGAAAAATTTGTAGAGCGAGCGCACAAAAATGGTGTTGATGTGTTTCGTATTTTTGATGCGATGAACGATGTTCGTAATCTTGAAACGGCTATTAAAGCTGCGATTAAAGTTGGCGCACATGCACAAGGTACAATTTCGTACACAGTAAGCCCGGTTCATACACTTGATATGTGGTTAACGCTTGCCAAGCAGCTTGAAGAGTTAGGCTGTCATTCAATTTGTATTAAAGATATGGCTGGTTTGCTTAAACCATACGATGCAGAAGAGTTAATCAAAGCGTTAAAAGAAACAGTCTCTATCCCAATTGCAATGCAGTGTCATGCCACAACAGGTTTAAGTACTGCTACTTACCAAAAAGCGATTGATGCAGGTATTGATATGCTTGATACCGCAATTTCATCAATGAGTATGACTTACGGACACAGCGCAACTGAAACGATTGTATCGATTGTTGAAGGTACTGAACGTGATACTGAGCTGGATTTAAATCAACTCGAAGAGATTGCTGCTTATTTCCGCGATGTTCGTAAAAAATATGCCGCGTTTGAAGGCAGCTTAAAAGGTGTTGATGGCCGTATTTTATTAGCGCAAGTGCCTGGTGGCATGTTAACTAATATGGAAAACCAGCTTAAAGAGCAAGGTGCTGCGGATAAATTGAATGAAGTATTACTTGAGATCCCACGTGTACGTGAAGACTTAGGTTATTTACCGTTAGTTACACCAACATCACAAATTGTTGGTACACAAGCAGTATTAAATGTATTGACGGGCGAGCGTTATAAAACTATCACCAAAGAAACTGCCGGAGTGCTAAAAGGTGAGTATGGCGTAACTCCTGCGCCGATGAATAAAGAATTACAAGAGCGCGTACTTAATGGCGCAGAAGTCATTACTTGCCGCCCAGCTGATTTATTGCAACCAGAACTAGAAATACTCCAAGCTGAGTTATTAAAAGAAGCAAAAGAGCAAGGCTTAAGCTTAGCGGATGAGCAGATTGATGACGTGTTAACGTATGCATTATTCCCACAAATTGGGTTGAAATTCATTAAAAATCGTAATAACCCAGATGCTTTCGAAGCTGTACCAAGTGCTGAATCTGCTAATAAAGAACAACCAGTTAGCAATAAAAAAAGTAACAGCAACACAGTAAAAGCAGAGCAGTACAGCGTAAAAGTAGATGGTAAAGTTTATGATGTAGTGGTTGCACAAGGCGGTGAGCTTAAAGAAGTAACACTTAAAGAAGTAACACTTAAAGATAGTGAACATATTCCACAATCGGCGTCAGTTGCTTCCGGCGAAACACTTAACGCTCCACTTGCTGGTAACATCTTTAAAATCAAGGTGAAAGCGGGCCAAACGGTAAATGAAGGCGATGTAGTGATCATCATGGAAGCGATGAAAATGGAAACTGAAATTCGTGCAACCCACACCGGTACTATTGCTGAAATTCTTGTTGCTGAAGGTGATTCAGTGGCAACGGGTGACGCTATGATAGCACTAGCTTAGGAGCTCAGAGGATGGAAGCATTATTAAACCTCTGGCAAGCAACAGGTATTGCTAATTTTACATTTCCTGCGCTTATTATGATCGCAGTAGGGTGTTTATTGTTGTATCTGGCAATTGCGCGCAACTTTGAGCCGTTATTATTATTACCAATTGGCTTTGGGGCAATATTAACAAATATCCCCGTAGCGGGCTTATCAGACCCCGGTGGTTTGCTGTATTACGTTTATCATATTGGGATTGATACCGGTGTATTCCCATTATTAATATTTATGGGTGTTGGTGCACTCACTGATTTTAGTGCCTTGATAGCTAATCCTCGTATGTTATTGCTAGGTGCTGCAGCTCAGTTTGGTATTTTTGCAACCTTGTTTGGCGCAATTTTACTAAACTATGTACCAGGTTTTGAGTTTTCTTTACAAGACGCGTCAGCAATTGCGATTATAGGTGGTGCAGATGGCCCGACGGCAATCTTCTTAGCCTCAAAACTTGCTCCTGATTTATTGGGTGCTATCGCCGTAGCTGCATACTCATATATGGCGTTGGTGCCAATTATTCAGCCGCCAATTATGCGGGCTTTAACCACACCAGAAGAACGTAAAATTCAAATGCCACAGTTACGCACCGTATCAAAAAAGGAAAAAATTATTTTTCCGTTAATGGTATTGAGTTTAACGATTTTGTTTTTACCTGCAGCAACGCCACTGGTAGGCATGTTCTGTTTAGGAAACTTGATGCGAGAGTCTGGTGTGGTTGACCGTTTAAGTAATAGTGCACAAAACGAGATCATAAATATCACCACTATTTTCCTTGGTTTAGCTGTAGGCTCTAAGCTTGCTGCAGATAAGTTTTTAACCGTAGAAACAATTGGTATTTTGGTACTCGGCGCCTTGGCTTTTGCAATTGGTACAGCTTCAGGTGTATTTATGGCAAAAGGTATGAACAAGTTCTCTAAATCACCAATCAATCCACTCATCGGCGCGGCTGGTGTATCAGCTGTGCCAATGGCTGCACGCGTAGTTAATAAAGTGGGTCTGGAGAATAATCCGCATAATTTCTTATTAATGCATGCAATGGGACCAAATGTTGCGGGAGTACTGGGTAGTGCTGTGGCTGCAGGTATCTTGTTAGCACTGGTAGGTTAAATAAATCATTAAACTATACCCAGCGAGCTGAGTATGGTGAGGTAACTTTTACTTCCAACCGACTGCGCAGTATTTACTGCGCTTTTTTTTGCGCTTAGGGTCTGTTGACCTTTCAGGGTTAAAATTTGTTCAAACTAGGGGCGATTTAATCACGGCGCGAGATTTGTAACCTAGTGGGCTAAGTAAAAATCGAGCAACAAAGAGTTAATCGCCCCTCGGCAGAACCCTTCGGGCAGCGCGTGTTTGGCATTTATGCCGCGTTATCTCCTATTTATGGGGAATAACCACACTACATAGGCTCTGCCTTGCCTAAAAACCAAACGCGCAGCTGCAAATTTAACCTCGAAAGATAAACAGACCCTAGGTATACTCGATAGATATTTTATTAAATAGGAATGGTATGAATATCTTCGTGATTTTAATTTCACTGTTTGTTGCATTAATCATTCTTGTGCCACTACTTGAAAAGTATCAGTCTAAAATGGGCCTAGATGGTGCGACTAAATACGCCAAATACATTTGGCCATTAGTGATGATTTCATTGGTTGTGCAATTGATTTATGTGTTGGTGAGGTAGAGCGTAGCTGCCAGTTTTAAGGTCTAGGAGCGGTAAGCTTTAAGTTGTAAGTGATAAGCTCGTGTTTAAATGGACTGTGTAGGTTGGGTTGAGCACCGCGAAACACAACGAAAAAATTGTAACGGTAGATATCAATCTTTGAATATTTATCTATGCTCGTTACTCTGCGATCCCACAACAGTCACGCAGCTTTGGGTTTCCCGTGAAGGCCACATGGTCTGAACGATGTTTAAACGCTTTGTATGGATAATAAACCCATCTTGTTAAGTTATTAGTGCCCCATTGGATCAAAGTAAGCCTCCCAGGTTAGAGCACAAGCTTGTTTTGATTTTGCTTTTTTCATGTAGAACATTGCATTTTCGTCAGTTGAACAATTCATAAGCGCTACACCTAAATTGTAAAATGCATGTTTGTTATTACTGCCTTGATCTATTGCTTTTTTAAAATATTCAGCCGCTTCTTGATGTTTTCCCATATCACATAGAACAGTTCCATAGTTTATGAGAGTTAGCTCATCATCAGTATGGTTATGTAAGACTTGCTCAAGAATGCTTTTTGCCTCATCAAAGTTTTGATGCCACTTGGAGTTATCTTTCCAAGTTTCATCTATTAATGATTTGGCTTTTTTGTTTATATCTTCAATGCTCATTCTGAAACGTAACAATCTATTTGTCCCATTTTGGTGGTTTTTTAGCACACCAAAACGGCGGTCACTAATGTTATCGGAGAAAATTGCGATATTAATAATCGCATGGCTAAATTTCAATCAATAAAATATTCAATTTTCGCTCATAGCCGTTTATCAGGTGACGTTTGCTTAACTTTCAAAACTATAAAAGTAGATATGAGGCAGCACATGCAAGTTCTATTGCAACATTAATTTGCGAATACAACCGGAGCGCATCACATCAAACAGTTCAACAAAAAGCCGTTGCTATTTACATAACAACGGCTTATATTTTTCGCTGACCGCTTTACTTAAGCGCTAACTGTAGCTCTCGGTTGCGCTCTAGCTGCGCTAAGAAGTTATCTGCGATTGGTTTAAACCTAGCAAGCTCGTCGCGAGGCAGTGGCTCTGACTTCGGTAACTTAACCGTTTTAGGGTTACGGTGAACGCCGTTAACCAAAAACTCGTAGTGTAAGTGTGCGCCTGTTACACGACCGGTGGAGCCGACAGTACCAATTTGTTGGCCTTGCTTAACTTTTTGACCAGTTTTAACTAGTTTCTTGTTAAGGTGTAGGTATTTAGTGACGTACTGTGTGCCGTGACTAATAAATATATAGTTACCATTATACTTACTGTATCCGGCTTTAATTACTTTACCATTACCCGAGGCAACTACTGGCGTTCCAGTACGAGCTGCGTAGTCAATCCCACGGTGTGCTCTTACTTGTCCTGTTACAGGGTGTAAGCGACGCGGATTAAAGCTTGAGCTTATATATTTAAAGTTAACCGGTGCACGTAAAAATGCTTTTTTCATACTACGCCCTTCAGGCGTGTAAAAAGTACCATCGCTGTGACGAATAGCCGCGTAACGTTGACCTTGGTTAATAAACTCAGCAGCAATAATTTTACCTGTGCCAATAAACTCGCCATCAACATAATGCGATTCATAGATTAAACCAAATTGATCGCCTTTACGGATATCATTGGCAAAATCCACATCCCAACCGAATATGTCAGCAAAGTTCATTATTTGCCGTTCACTTAAACCAGCAGCAATACCTGAGGTCCAAAAGCTGTTGGTAATTTCTCCGCCTGTTGATTTAGTTAATGTTTCAATTTCTTTACTATCAATAGACGTATCGTAGTTACCTTCTTCATTTAATGTAACGAATAGGGTATCTGTTTTTGAAATCACATAACGTAACTGTGCCAAAGAACCATCTTCGGCGGTAGCAAAGCTTAATGTTTCACCAGGGTGAATTTTACTAAGTTTACGTGTTTCTGCATTGGTATTAAGCAGTTTATGAACGGTTTGCGCTGAAAAGCCGGCGCGTTTGAAAATAAGTGCTAAATTGTCACCGTTCTTTACTTCAAAATCGACTAGATTGTATTCTGGGAATTTTGCTGCATCTTCTTGCGAATTTAATTCAGTTAATTTTTCGTTATCATCAACTTTAATTTGTAATTCGTAGCGCTTGCCAATTTCTAGCGCATCAGCGCTATTGTCTTTAGAGGCGGTGGCTTTTTCTGAAGGAATGAGTGTTAAAGCAGCAATAGCAGAAACCAAGCCTAGAATAAGCAATTTGTGTTTTTTTGGGAGAGTGTGCACAACGCGAACCATAACGTGCCTTTTCCTGCTGTCAAGATAATTAATCACTAATATTGCAGGATATACTTAATAAAGCGTTAATACCAGTGTTTTGTAGATTTAAACTGGCGCGGATTTACGCTAGAATCACCAGATTGACTGAATTTTTTGGAGTAATACATAGTGGACTTACAAACCGCTCTAGCAGAGATAAAACGCGGTGCTGAAGAAATATTAATTGAAGACGAGTTAGTCGAAAAGCTAAAGTCTGGTAAAAAGCTAAAGATCAAAGCTGGTTTTGATCCAACAGCACCTGACTTACACTTAGGTCACACTGTGCTAATTAATAAAATGAAAACCTTCCAAGACTTAGGTCATGAAGTGATTTTCTTAATTGGTGATTTCACCGGTATGATTGGTGACCCAACGGGTAAAAATGTAACTCGTAAGCCACTAACCCGTGAAGATGTATTGGCAAATGCTGAAACATATAAAGAACAAGTATTTAAAATTCTGGATCCGGCTAAAACCACGGTTGCTTTTAATTCAACTTGGATGGAGAATTTAGGCGCTGCAGGGATGATCAAGCTAGCAGCACGTCAAACTGTTGCTCGTATGCTAGAACGTGATGATTTTAAAAAGCGTTATGCTGGCGGACAATCAATTGCGATTCATGAGTTTTTGTATCCATTAGTGCAAGGTTGGGATTCAGTGGCACTTGAAGCTGATGTTGAGCTCGGTGGTACTGATCAACGCTTTAATCTATTAATGGGTCGTGAGCTACAAAAAGACGAAGGGCAAAAACCACAAACCGTATTAATGATGCCTTTACTTGAGGGCACCGACGGTGTGCAAAAAATGTCTAAGTCATTAGGTAACTACATTGGTATTACTGATGCCCCTAACGATATGTTTGGTAAAATCATGTCTATTAGTGATGAGCTGATGTGGCGTTATTATGATTTGCTAAGTAGCTTATCAATTGACGAAATTGCTGCGCTCAAAGAAAAGGTTGCACAAGGTACTAATCCGCGTGATATTAAAATCGATTTAGCAAAAGAAATGATTGCTCGTTTTCACAGCGATGCAGCAGCTGTTGGTGCGCATGAAGATTTTATTAAACGTTTTCAAAAAAATGCGTTACCGGATGATATCCCAGATATGACAGTAACGATTGATGAAGATACCGTATTTATTACTAATTTGCTTAAAGAAGCAGGCTTAGTTGCGAGTACGTCAGAAGCTATGCGAATGATCAAACAAGGCGCAGTTAAAATCAATGGCGAAGAAAAGGTCACTGATACTAAGCTTGAAATTGCAAAAGGCAGCACAGCTATTTATCAAGTTGGCAAACGTAAGTTTGCAAATATTACCTGTGCTTAATAGGTAAAGAATGAAAATTCAGTTTTAAAAACCAGCTTCGGCTGGTTTTTTACTCTTTGTGATCTACAACATTGTTTTAATGATTTCGATGCCAAATATAACCAGTAACCAAAAGCCACGCGCTTGATTTAGCCGATTGATCAATACCGCAATATCATCAGCCTGTGGTAAACGCTCAGTACCAATACGCATTTTATCAAATCGAGTATCTTGGTATATGGCAGGGCCACCGAGTTGCACACCAACAGAGGCCGAACAACAACTTAATAACCAGCCACTATTTGTTTGATAAAAATGCCGTCCATAATGCTTAATATAATGAACGCTCAATTTACTGGCTTTACTTGCTGCAACAGTCAGCGCCAATATCCGCGTAGGTAACCACTCAAGAATATATAATAGCCAACTGAGTGATTTTAAAAATGGGCTATTAGGCAAAATATCTTTGCGCCAAGCTTGGTGGATCAAAGTCAGTAAGCGATAAGCCAGTGCAGCCATAGGGCCTAATAGTAAATAAAAGAAAATAACGCTAAAGTAATGACGAGCCACTCTTAAGATCAGCGTTTCCATAATGGCTTTGCAAAGACCAGGGCCTGATAATTTATCAACCTGGCGAGCAAGTAGTGGTTTTAATAACTCTCGGGCTGTAGACTTTTGATTTTGTTTAACGAGTCGTGCAATACGCAGCGCTTTACTTTCTACACTTCGCCACTCTAGGCTGAGGTATAAAATTAACCCAGCTAATAGTTCAGGGTAATATGCAAATTCAAGCAGTAAGATTACCAAGGTCATGATCACTAAAATGACTAAGGTGAAACATAACGAAGAGGACAAATATTGGTAACTTGCAGGTTCACTCTTTCGAAAAACGCGTTTCCCAAGTGCTCTAAATACCGCAATTAAAAATGTATTTGGGTGATACCAGCTTACCAAAGGTAAAAAGCGCTCAGCAAGGAGCGCTAATATAAATACAATAAAGTCCAAATGTTGCTGAACTAAATTGAGTAACACCTTATAGCGTTACCGTAGTCAGCTTTTCTAGTAATGCGACCACCATTTTTGATGAGTTTATTGAAGCGGTTTCTAGGTATTCTTCAAATGACTGTGGTGACTCTTTACCTGCAATATCAGACATTGAACGGATCACTACAAACGGTGTAGCTAAAGAAAAGCATACTTGTGCAATGGCAGCGCCTTCCATTTCTACAGCTAACATAGTAGGGAAGTCCGCGCGGGCTTTATCAATACGCACCGGATCACACATAAATGAATCGCCAGTACAAATTAAGCCGATCAGGGTCTTCACGTCACTGATGCTTTCAACACTTTGTTGTGCAGCCTCGATTAATTTAGGGTGAGCGGCAAAACCAGCAGGCATCTGTGGTACTTGGCCAATTTCATAACCAAAAGCGGTTACATCAACATCATGATGACGTACCTCAGATGAAATTACCACGTCGCCAACACTCAGAGATGGATCAAAACCACCGGCAGAGCCTGTGTTGATCACACAGTCTGGTTGAAAATTATCAATCAATAACGTTGTTGCAATACTAGAGGCGACTTTACCAATACCTGATTGCACTAAAGTCACAGTGTTACCAGCTAATTCACCTGTATAAAAAGTGAAACCTGCTTTAGTTAGAATTTGTGGATTTTGCATTGCTTCACGCAAAATTTTAACTTCTGGCTCCATCGCGCCAATAATACCGACATTCATAATTTTAAATTCCTCTAATTAGATGTTTAGATTATACGTGAAGTTAGCGATAAAAAACAAAAATGCGAGCTTAAAAGCTCGCATTTTATCGTTTAAGAAAACTTATATTTCAGCTAAAGCTGTGGAATGGGCTTTAGCTTGCGAAGGAGATAGTACCGCCGGCTTAGTAACACGGTTGCGTGTCGGGCGACTACTTTGTGCTGTCGGCTTGCCAAGCTTAAACATAATTGCTTCGCGTACTTCTGATGGCCGATAGCCAGATTTAACTTTCATACGGATATGTGGAATGCCAGCAGCTTCAAGTGCACCATTAACAAACCAGTCTCGTTGTGCTTTATGACCATCTTTATTGGCGTTGTTTACTAAGTCAACCGCTGCCACAATCGTCATCTTTTCTTTATCAATCAGCACATAATCCAGTTGTTTGTTTTTTGCTTTAGCGATTGCAGCACGTTTAGCTTTAGCAGATAAACCTTTTTTACAATCAATGATATCGATTAATTTTACACGGCTAACAATTTTATATTGATCGCCTACAGCACGTTCTAAAAGGTTTAAAAATGAGCTTTCAACTTGCGTAAATACACTGGTTTTACGCGTGAATGGGTAAGGGTTTCCGCCATCATCGGTAAACTTTGACGCAACAACAGATGCCCCTACGACTAATACTAAAATTGATAATAAAGCGAATTCCATACGGTAACTCCACAACAACAAATTGACACTATAAATTACTTAGCAATTTACGTGCCCAGTTGTAATGAAGTTACACTTTATAACAGCTAAGTTATGGCTGGTATCCGCCAGCAATTCCTTTTACTGCAATCGCTACAGCATCATGGGCATGCAGAGATTCATAATGGTTTATTTGTAACCAGTAATCGGCGTATTGTGCATCTTCTAACACGGCTTTGATTTTACGCGCAGCATCTTCACAAAACATCAGATTTTGACCATTTAAACGGGCGAATTCTTGCTCATCTTCACGCTTAACTGCCGCTTGTACAGGGGTTTTAAGCTCATCTTCAAGAGTATTGATCAAGCTCAAAATATCAAACTCACGGATGCTGCTATCTAGTTTGACTTTTACATTGGCAATAGAGCGTTGAGAATGCGGTGTGGCGATTATGCCATCGGTACTGCCAAGCCAGTTGACCACTTCTTCATGGCTAAGAGTATGCTGCTGAAACTTTTCAACAAAGGCTTGTTGAATAAGTTGGCGAGCTAATGCCGCTGAGCATGGGCAAGTTGATGAGTAAGTTACATCAAGGCTTAATTCAAAACTAAGTACACCGCGGTCAATTTTTGCCACTATGGTCAACGGGTAGCTTTTCCAACCCGCTTTGCCGCTAAGGAGTGATTTTCTGCGCAGCGGTAGTTCAAACTTAAATTCAATTTTAGCTTGGTCGCTTAATCCTGTGTGACTAGAGATAAAGCTATCGAGCGCTTGTGCAATAGTTTGCGGGTTAACGTGTTGCTCAGTTGACAGGGTATCGAGCGCTAAAAATAACCGCGACATATGAATACCTTTTGCGTCTTCTTTGTGAAGATTAACAAAAGCACGAGCTTTAGCGTTGACATTAATAGGCGCAAGTTCACGAGATTCAAATAAAAAAGGCAGTTCAATATCAGCCATACCAACCCAGTCTAATTTACCTGTTTGTAAGGCGGGAGCCGTATCTGCTATATCGGGCATGTTGCTTTGCATGGAAAATCTCGTTATTGGCAATTGTAAAACGCAATATTTTACACGAAATAAATAAAAAATACGTGGTAGATGAAAATTTTCTGTTTTCGTCGCGGAACATGAAAATAGTTAATGCAAAAATGCTAACATATTAGCACTAGTGGTTTTTTTGTAGCTGTGTAGTCAGCTGATTTTTTATATACTTATATGTATAGTTAAGAGACAGATTTATATATGATCGATTCCTCTTTGAGTCCATGGGCTCGAACACTTTCCAGTTTAATTACTCGATTCGGTGAATTCAAAACCGCAACTATCTGTTATGCATTACTATTAGTCTTGGCATTAATATTGTCGTGTATGTTTTATTATGTTGCAGTGGGCGAGGTGATGCTCGTTGATGTGCTTGCCGTAATGTTTTTTACTGCAGTAGTGTCGCCCATTATTATCAGTGTGTTGATCAATTCAATTCGCCAGTTAGATGCTTCCTATGCGTATTTAGATAGTGCCACCAAGCAAGAAAAATTATTAAATCAAACTTTAAAAGATAATATCAATCGCTTAAATGTAGAGATAGATGAACGTAAAATGGCATTTCATGCCAAACACCGTGCAATCGAAGAACTCAGGCGAGAAATAGTTGAACGTAAAAAAACCCAGCAAGAGCTTGCTCAACAAGGCATGTTACTGCGCTCTATTGTTGATTCATCGCCTGATTTATTTTATTACCGTGATAACAATGGTGTTTTT
Organism: Pseudoalteromonas sp. SR45-6; assembly: GCF_014163545.1. NCBI lineage: Bacteria > Pseudomonadati > Pseudomonadota > Gammaproteobacteria > Alteromonadales > Pseudoalteromonadaceae > Pseudoalteromonas > Pseudoalteromonas sp. SR45-6. The sequence goes on along the minus strand of NZ_JACJDM010000003.1, from coordinate 145,834 downwards.
GCCGGTTGTAATAAAATGTTTGAAGAGGTGATGGGTAAATCAAGTGACGAGTTAATAGGTAAAACTGCAGAGGAAATTTACCCAACGCAATTCTTACCGGAAGTATTACTAACTGATAACAAAGTCGAAAAAACTCACGCCGCATTAACGCTTGATGTTGAATACCCTGTAGGCAATGAAAACCGTTGGTTTGAAATGCGCAAGCTCCCATTTATTAATGATGACGGTGACTACATTGGTTTATTAGCGTTTGGCCGCGACATCACCAGCCGCAAAGAAGCAGCTCAAGCACTTGAAACCGCTTATAAAGACAAAGGGAAATTTATTGCCACCCTAAGTCATGAATTACGAACTCCACTCAATGGTATTGTGGGTTTAACCCGTATGTTACTAGACACCGACTTGGATAAGCAGCAACGTAGTTGGTGTAACACCGTATTTTCTAGTGCTGAAACATTAGGAAATATTTTTAATGATATTATAGATTTAGATAAGATAGATCGCGAACAACTCGATATTGTTACCGACTCAATAAACGTCTCTGATTTTATTAATGATGTGGTTAACTTTGCAGGATTGATCGCTGAGCAAAAAGACTTAGAGTTTGAAATTAAGCGCAAAGGTATGCTGGATATTTATGCGCAGCTAGATCCGACCCGATTACGCCAAGTGGTATGGAACTTAATAAATAATGCGGTTAAATTTACCCAAAAAGGTAAAGTTCAATTAGCGTGTGCTCGGGAAAATCGTGCGGATGGCGCGTGGTTAGTCATGAAAGTAACAGATACCGGGCAAGGTATTCCACAAGAGCAATTACATCGTATTTTTGATATGTATTATAAAGCGCCGGATTTAAATGGTACTAATGCGATAGGATCAGGTATTGGTTTAGCGGTCACCAAGGCTTTGGTTACAGCAATGAAAGGACAATTACATGTAAGCAGTACCGAAGGAGAGGGCAGCTGTTTTGTGGTTGAAATACCGCTGGCGCTTTGTATCGCTCCGGCTGAACAAAGTTATGTTGGCCGTAGTTTGAATATCTTGCTAGTTGAAGATGTGCCGCTTAATGCTGAAATCGCCACTAACTTACTTGAGCAACGTGGTCATGAAGTTATCTGGGCTGAAACCGGTGAAGATGCATTGTCGTTTGTTGAAACTGAGGATGATCTGGATTTAGTACTGCTAGATATGCAACTGCCAGATATTAATGGCGATGAAGTAGCAAGACAGATCCGTGCCGATAGCCATTTTGATAAGTTACCTATTGTCGCGCTTACGGCTAATGTGCGTAGCGCCGAAGAAGAGTTACAAGGGATCTCAATTCAAGGCGCATTAGCTAAACCTATCAATACCACGAAGCTTGATAAAATGCTGGCTGAACTATTTGATATTAAACATCTACAACAGTCTGATGAAACACGCCTGACGGTTAGCAAAGAAGCCAGTGAAAATATCAATGTAGAGTTACTTGATGTTGAAACCATTGAAGATTTTGTTAATTCGATGGGCATAGTAACATTTAAGCGCAGCAGCAGTTTATTTGAAAAGCTAAATCCACAGTATCAGCAAGAGTTAGCAACGTCATTAGCAGCTGGTGACCGTGAAGAGTATAAGTCCGTCGCACATAAGCTTAAAGGTGCTGCAGGTTCAGTTGGTTTAAATGATGTACAGTTACACGCTAAGATCATGGAACATGGTGCGATTGAAGAAAGTGATGAAGTATTAAATACTTGGCTAACAATATTGGCAGATAAAATAAATGAAGGGCAACATGCCCTTCATTTATTCTTACAGCAATTAGAACGTTAATGCTGTCATTACTTGGTAGAACGGATATTAACTATCGATTTTACCAATGAAACGATAACCTTCACCATGGATGGTGCTGATAAGCTCAGATGTGCTGTTATCACTTTCAAAATGCTTTCTGATACGACGGATCGTTACATCAACAGTACGGTCATTTGCACGTAACTCACGACCAGTCATATGCTTGATTAGCTGCTCACGGCTAAAAATACGGCCTGGAGAGTCAAGCATTAAACGTAGTGCTCTGTATTCACCTTTAGGTAAACGTTTGGCATCACCATTTGGTGATGTTAAACAGCGGCTATTTTCGTCAAGTTCCCAGCCATTGAAAGTGATCACACCATTTGTTTCAAGGCTTGATTCTTCACCGCCAAGGGCAGTACGTGAAAGCAAGTTACGAGCACGAATAGTTAATTCACGAGGATTGAACGGCTTAGTAATATAGTCGTCCGCGCCAATTTCTAGGCCTAAAATACGGTCTACATCATTATCACGACCGGTTAGGAAAATAAGTCCAACGTTACGCTTTTGACGTAATTCACGCGCTAATATTAGCCCGTTTTTGCCTGGCAGGTTGATGTCCATAACTACAAGGTTCACATCATCATTATTTGTAAGCTTGTCATGCATGTCATCGCCATCAATGGCTTCAATAACTTTGTAACCTTCAGCTTCAAATAAACTAACGAGGTTTAGTCGAGTTACGTCTTCATCCTCTACAATCAGAATGACTGGCGTTTGCATTATTAATTAACCTTTTTCGGAATATTTTATTTACAATTAATTCGGTATTGTATTATAAAACCGAATACTAGTGATTATAGGAGTATATCCAATTGTTAACAAGTAAAATCAATTCGGATGAAATTTAGAAACAGCTAATAACCGAGATTGCACTTTAAAACTGCTGCGCAACAACTGCTGTTTATTGATATACAGTCGGATTTTATTCCCTTCTTGGACCAAAGAGACAACGCCCCCTTTTTCTAAAAAATTGATACTCTCACCAACTGTTAAGGTATTTAATGAAATGGTATCGATCCAAAGTGGAATTATATCATCTTCCATTGTTTCATCAATGTATGTGATATCACAAAAGCGAGAAAGTTCAGAAATTTGCTGTTTTTTATCAATTAACACTGTTTCAATCGGTATATCGTTAATTTTAAGATTCGAATTATCCTTTAATAACTCACCAATTCCATGTTCAACGTCATAAAAACAAAAAGTCACAGCCTGTTTATTGTTAACTTTGGGGAACTCGACGAATTTTGCAATCTGAAATAGAAATGCCGATTTGACTTGTTCAGGTGATTTAGCCTGTAAAAATGCTGGAAACAACAGCATCAGAGCCAGTAATAAACCCGTTAGTTTCATAATTTGCTTGCCTCAGTTAAGGGCAAGGTAATTATAAAGCGTGTGCCTTCTATATTTTGATCATCAAAATAAACATTGCCACCTAAGGCTTGTGTGACTAAGTTGTAAACTAGATGCATACCTAAACCACTGCCACCTTCGCCGCGTTTAGTGGTAACAAAGGGATCAAAAATGCGTTTTTTAACGCTTTTATCAACCCCGATACCATTATCATAATAGTTAATGCTCAGGCTACTTTCGTTGCGTTCCACTGTAATTTCGATTTCGTTATTTTGATTATCTTTAAAGCCGTGGATCACCGAGTTACTTAACAATTGCTGCAATATCTGCTGAAGCGGGCCTGCTTTACTTTCGATCATCAATTGTTCAGAACAATGAATAACGATTTTAGGAGCTTTGCTCTCTAATTCAGTACGCATTGAAAGCATCACGTTGGTGATAAGCTCATGCATATTGACCAGCGAATTAATCTCTCCATCTTGGTTCACCGCTACTTTTTTAAAGCTGGATACCAGTTCCGCAGCGCGATTTAAATTCCGATAGATAAGATCTAAGTTTTCTATACCATTGTCGATAAAACGTTTCAATTGACTTGAGGTTAAGGTTTTTTGCTCAAACCCTAGGCTTATTTCTGCCAGTTTATCGCGTAGCAGGGTAGAGCCAGTGATCCCTAAACCAATAGGTGTATTTACTTCATGTGCAACACCTGCAACCATTTGCCCTAAAGAGGCCATCTTTTCACTTTCAACAATCTGATTTTGGTATTGATGCATCCGTTCAAGGGTTGTTAGCAACTCTTGATTTGCTTCTCTGAGCGCGATTGTACGTTGGTTTACTTTTTCTTCTAAGCTTTGGTTTAATTGTTTAATTTCTTGCTTATCGTTTTTATGGCGCTCTATTTGATTTTGCGTGCGAGTCAGCATGATGTTTAAACTGTTCGAAAGCATGTTGATTTCGGTAATATTAGTTTTTGGGGCTCGGGCGTTGTAATTATGATTTTTCGAGACATCTTGCAGTAATCTGCTTAAGTGGTCTATAGGGTCGGCAATACGTTTTTGAATTCGTTTTGCTACAAAATAAACCAGTATTAAAACGAATAACGTTAAAAGAATATCAATAAGAATTTTTTGGTTGATATACTCGTTGAGGCGCTCTAGGCCGCCACGAATATACACATAACCCTTAATATCACCTTCGTACGTGATTGGCTTGATTAGTTCTACGTAGTCTTCAGTGATCCTAGGCTGTTGGAGTTGTTCAATACTATCAACCCGAAGCGGCACTGGTGGCGTTTTTCGTGCATTAAAGCTGGTAAAAAATACCGCTTTATTTGAAATTTCGTCAATTGCGTAAATATGTATATTTTTAACGAGTGGAATTTTTTCGAAAGATTTAAGACGTTGTTCTTCGGTTTTTCTATCATCAAATAGTACGGTTACTTGGGCATTAAAGGCGATAATTTCTGCAAGGATATTGAGCTTATTGATGATTAACTGTTTTTGCTCTTTGACATCAAGGTAGGTCGAAATAGAAATAGATAACGATAAACACAAAGCAGTAACAAGCATGACTGCACTGATCAGGGCTTTGCGAATACTTGTTGGCGATGTTGATAAAGGCATTATTGTAATGAAGGCCCAGTTATATAATTTTTATTGAGTTGCTGTAAGTCTAGCAAAGACCTATCAAAGTGACTAAAAAATATAATAACTTTGTTGAAAAGCTGCCATTTATATTATTTGGCAGCGTTTGTGAGGCAATAGTTGTAATTAACTGCTATACACTGAAAATTTATTGGTTTTGTGTACTACTTGATAAGTACCGAACTGAGTTTCTAGAATTGGCGGGTATTTTAAGAAGCAGTTTGCAACAATAGTTAACTTGCCTTGCTTAGTTAAGTGCTGTTTAGCACCACTTAAAAACTGTTCAGCAACAGTATAATCAGTGGCAATACCGGTATGAAATGGTGGATTTGAAATAATAAGCTCAAATTTTCCAGTTACATTTGCTAATCCATCACTTAGTAAAGCGCTACCGTTTACACCGTTAAGTGCCAATGTTTGCGTGGTTGCATAAGCTGCAAGAGCACTAACATCCGTACAGGTAAAACTCAAAGCTGGATTTTTCAAACCTAAGAAGGTCGCAATAAGACCCGCGCCACAGCCAAAATCCAGCACATTGCCAGATTTAATTTCAGGTGCATTCTCTAACAGTATTTTAGTACCGCCATCAAGTTCACCGTGATTAAATACGCCAGGTACGCTAATGGCATTAAAACTAACGCCAGCCACATCAACATTAAATTGTTTGTGGTAACGAGTAATAACAAACTCAGCTAAGGTTTTTATCTCGGTGAATAAATACAAAGCACAATGGCGGGCACTGTCGATTTTATTGCTGTATTCACAGTGGCTACTAAATTGCTTTTCGATCGATTTCACACCACTTTTATTTTCACCAACCACCAGTAACTCAGCGTCTGGGTTGATAACCGCGCGAATATTGTCCAACGTCATCAATGCTTCAGGTTTTGCTTTTGGGTAGTAATAAATAACGAGGTCAAAGTGTTGACCGGCTATCTCATGGCTAACACAAACATCAATAGTGTTGATATTTTTAGCAAATTCGCCATTAGCATGGTTGTAGCTAAAAGCGCTGATCTTGCTGTTTGGATTTAACTGGCGCAGTTGTGACAAAAAGCCATCTTGCACAAAATTAACTACTAAAATAGAGTCCGCCGTTAGGTTTGCACTATTGCGTAGTAAAAGTGAACTTGGATTAGTTAATGCGCTCATATATGGCTTTGCCTTTAAAGTTGTTTTGATTAATTTAGCTAATACGCTCGAACATTAAATCCCAAACGCCATGACCTAAACGATGGCCGCGTTGCTCAAATTTCGTCAAGGGACGTAAATCAGGACGTGGCACATAATCGTTAGTCTCTGATTGGTTTTTAAAATGCTCCGCTGCTTGCATTACTTCAAGCATATGTTCTGCGTAGTTTTCCCAATCAGTTGCCATATGGAAGACACCGCCAATTTTTAATTTGCTACGCAAGCTCTCTACAAATGCAGGTTGTACAATACGACGCTTATGGTGACGTTTTTTATGCCATGGATCAGGGAAGAATAGTTGCACCGTTGTAATGCTGCCCTCAGCAATACAATCAGCAAATACTTCAACAGCGTCATGCTCAAAAATACGTAAGTTTGTAATGCCTGCTTCATCAGCATCCATTAAACATGCGCCAACACCAGGGCGGTGTACTTCAATACCAATAAAGTTAAGGTGTGGTGCGCTCTTGGCCATTTCGACCAATGATTTACCCATACCAAAACCAATTTCTAAAACAACGTCGTTGTCATTGCCAAATACTTGGGCTAGATCAAGCATGCCTTGTTGATGTTCAAGCCCCATGGTTGGCCAGCATTTTTCAATTGCCGCAGCTTGTCCTTTGGTTAAACGACCTTCGCGCTTAACAAAACTGCGAATGGTACGAATATATTTACCTTCTTGCATCGCTTGCTCAAGGTTATCGTTACTTGAATCACTCATATATTTTGGCCTGATGAAAACAACATGTCTTAAAATGGTGGCGTATTATCCCTGACCACGGCGTTGATCACAAGGCCTTATCTTTTGTGTATGTTTATAACTTGATATTTTAACTCACTGCAATAGACTGAGCGCCATTAAGGGTCGGGTTTTAAAAGTAGTTATTTTGAAGTTAAACAACAGTGAAGCAAGCTGGTTTTCTCAGCAAGTAGTCGATTGGTATGAATTACATGGGCGTAAAACTTTACCTTGGCAATTAAATAAAACACCTTACAAGGTGTGGATATCTGAGGTGATGTTGCAACAAACTCAGGTAATCACAGTTATTCCTTACTTTGAAAAGTTTATGCAAAGTTTTCCAGATATTATCGCTTTAGCAAATGCAGATGAAGATCACGTGCTGCATCACTGGACAGGATTGGGCTATTACGCTCGAGCTCGCAATTTACATAAAACCGCAAAGATAATCCGAGATCAATACAAAGGCGAGTTTCCAACAACGTTAGACGAGGTTGTTGCTTTGCCTGGAATTGGGCGCTCGACTGCAGGAGCTGTTTTATCGCTTTCTCTTGGCCAACATCATCCTATATTAGATGGTAATGTAAAACGTGTGCTTGCCAGATTTTTTATGATTGAAGGTTGGTACGGAGTTAAAAAAGTTGAAAACCAATTATGGCAACTATCAGAGCAGTTAACTCCAGCAAAACAAGTGACTGAGTTTAACCAAGCAATGATGGATTTAGGAGCAAGCCTCTGCTCACGTAGCAAGTTTGATTGCCAACCTTGCCCGTTGCGCTCGCGTTGTGCAGCGTATAAGACTGAGCAGGTAAAACAGTTCCCTCATTCAAAACCTAAAAAAGCAGTGCCAAAGAAAGTGTGTCATCAATTAATTATTCAATGTAATGATCAAGTATTGATGGAAAAAAGGCCTAACTCAGGAATATGGGGCGGCTTATTTAGTTTTTTTGAGTTTGAGCAAAAATCTCAGTTAGATACTTTTTTAGCACAGCAAGGGCTTGCCGTTACAACTGTGCCAATTGAGCCTTTTACGCATATATTTTCGCACTTTGAATTAACTATTAATCCGCATGTACTCACTTTGCATAAAGTGTCTGATGTGGTGAATGAGCGACAACTAGTTTGGTACCCATTGGACCAGTCCATAGAGGTTGGTTTAGCCGCTCCAACTAAAAAGCTAGTTAAACAAATTGCTACAATAGTTTACACTAACTGATATCGTTTCTAAGAGCACAAGAGAGCAATCATGGCACGCACTGTATTTTGTCAAAAGTTACAAAAAGAAGCCGAAGGGCTTGGTTTCCAACTTTACCCTGGTGAGTTGGGTGAAAGGATTTTTAATAATATTTCTAAAGAAGCATTTGCACAGTGGCAGCACAAGCAAACAATGCTGATCAATGAAAAGCATTTAAATATGATGGATCCAGAGCATCGTACTTTTTTAGAAGAGCAAATGGTTGGCTTTTTGTTTGAAGATAAAGATGTAGAAATCGAAGGCTACCGTCCGCCAGAAAAATGATTTTCACATGCGAATAAAAAGGGCAATAAGCCCTTTTTTAACGCTTGAATTAAATCAGATCATCTTGCTCTTGAGCATTACTAACTTGCTCTTTTAAAAACTGCGCAACACGGGAGTACTCAATCTCTAAATTGTCACGCAGTTCAATTAGTTGATCACTGGTTAAGTCTTGTTCTTTACAGTTATCTTCAAAGTCAGCTGCCAGTTCAGCTACTTTTTCTGCGCCAATTGTTTTCGATATAGATCTAAGTTGATGGCAAGCTGCAATTATTATTTCTTTATCACCGGTCATTACCCCCGTATTAATGTCTTTAGCTAACGTATGGCTTTGCTCTAAGTACATTTTAAAGAACCGTAACTGCTTTGCGTCATCATTGTTTATGTATTTAGCGAGCATTTCAAAGTTAATTGGTGCTGACGGCTTATTAGGAGAAGCTGTAATCGACTCTTGTTTGCTTTCACTCCAACTATTAAGTGTTGCCTCTAGTGTATTTAATTCCACAGGTTTAGTAATGAAATCGTTAATACCGGCATTTAAACAGCGTTCTTTTTCACCCTTTAAGGCATTTGCCGTTACTGCAATAACATAAGGCTGAGCGTTGATGTCTTCAAGTTGCGCGGCTTCGTCGCGAATTTTTTCAACCATGTCATAACCTGACATTTTAGGCATATGTAAGTCAGTTAAAATTAATGGGTAACGACCGCTTTGCCACATTTTTAAACCTTGTTCGCCGTTTTCAGCAACCTCAACGCCAAACCCAAGTAAATGTAGTTGATCGGTAAGCACTTGTTGATTCAAAATATTGTCTTCAACAAGTAGCACGAGTTTGTTTTCTTCGCGTGCTTGTTCAATATTTAAATAATTATTAAGGGTTTTAACTGGTTTAACTTGTCTTGGTGTATGCAGCCCCGCAGCAACCAATAGCGACATCATAAAGTTTGACTTACATAATGGCGACGCATTAAGGTAAAAGATGTTTTTGTGATTTATTGCGGCTTCATCCAATTTACTAAGTACGATCACCTGTTGGTTATTATCTTCAAGGGTGTACAGTAAACGGCGTAGTAAGTAATTAATGCTATCCATTGAATCGATACCATCAAGCACCCAAATAACACCGGGGTTGTCTTGATACTGTTCAATTTCTTGCACCGCTTGCACTGTAATTGTTTTTGCTCCCATAAATGATAAATAACGAGAAAGCGTTTGTTGTCTGCTTTGATGCTCAGTGACGAGTATCACCGAATGATCTTTCAAGGCGCCTTTATGGGCATACTTTATGGTGTTTTCAGTACTGAATGGCAATTCCACCACAAAGTCACTACCAATACCTATATCGCTGGTAACACTAATCGACCCTAACATTAACTCGGTTAAACTTTTACAAATAGATAAACCTAGGCCAGTGCCACCGTACTCACGGGTAATTGATCCTTCGGCTTGAATAAATGGATTGAATATTTCACGCAGCTGAGCTTGGCTCATACCTTTACCATTGTCGCTGACGCTAAAACGCAGAGTAAAATGGTCAGCAGTATTTTGTGCCACTTCTACAGCAATGCGTACCTGACCTAGGCGATTTTCATCGGTGCTTGTAAATTTAATCGCATTACTACATAAGTTATAAAGTACTTGGCGAACGCGAACAGTATCACCAATTAAATTAATTGGTACATCAGGGGCTATGGCAAGCTCTAAATCAAGCTGGCGTTTTTTTGCAACCGATGACAATACTCTGGCAACTTCTTCAATAGTATCCGAGACCGAAAAAGGAGTTGGATCGATATTTAGTTTGCCCGCTTCAATCTTTGAGAAATCTAAAATATCATCCAGAATACCCAGTAGTGAAAAGGCTGATTCACGAATAATTGTGCTTAGACGATGCTGAGCGCCATTAAGATCTGTTTGCCTTAGTAAATCAATGGTGCCAATAACGCCATTCATTGGAGTGCGTATCTCATGGCTCATAGTTGCTAAAAACGTGGTTTTGGCTTCGCTTGCTTGTTCAGCTCTATGGCTCGCTTTTTCAAGCGCTAAAGTGCGGTTTTGCACTTCAGTTTCCAGACTGCTTTGCAGCTTATGCAAATCTTTTTGGGCTATGTCATTACTATTGATGGCATCTTGTACTTGCTGTAATAATTGATTGATATTTTTAGCTACAACGCCAAGGCCAATATCTAATTGTTCGTCGATATGTGTATTGTAACTACCAGATTTAGTGATGCTCTCTAATTTATGCGCAAGAGTGTCACTACTTTTGCGGATCCGCGTATTAAGATAAACGTTAAAAAACAGCGCCAGTAAAAATAAACTTACTCCAGCAATTCCTGCAATAGCCAATGCAAGTCCGATGGAATAATTTGGCAGTAGAGGGGTTACAGCTATTTTTTGTTTAATGATCAATTCACCAACGGGTTGATCATTTAAATTTAATTGATAGTGAATAATACCTTGCTCAACTGAATATTGATCAAGTTTTAGCGGTGCAATTGCCGGTTTATTACTAGCAAAAACCAATTGTGTTTGTGCAGTAGGTGTATATCTATATAAGTAGTAATCAAATTGATTATTAAGCGCAGCACTTAAATTTAGTAGTTGTGTGGCATTATCTTGTCCTGTTCGAGTTAATGCATTTACTAAAGGAGTGTCTAATTGCTCAGCTAATGTCATTAAACTTAGTGAGCTTGGTGGTGCTTTTGAGTCTTCAGTGTGGCTAGGGTAAAAAGAATAAGCAACCACAGCGAGTGCTGTTACGGCTAAGTTTATTAGTATAAAAAGAGGTAATAGTCCTTTTACAGGAGAAGAAAATTTACTCAGCATTTATTATCCAACTTATCTATTATCAACCGCAATCTAAACAGTCGCTTGTGTACTGGAAATCAATCCTATCATTTACCAGAAATAATTCACTACGTTTTTAGGACTGTTGTACACAAAGCAGTTAAAATACCTATCCAATACATAAATTAAAGAGTTATTGCTGTAAAAAACAGCGTACTTTACATTTATTAGTCGCTTTGTTGAAAAACTGTGCAAACAGTTATGAAGAATAAAAAAAAAGTTGACTTGAAAGGGCAAAACCAGTTTAATACGCCGCACACGCAGATAGCTCAGTCAGTAGAGCTAAGCTGAAGTTATATTAAAAATCCTTTGTGATTTTTTATTAATACTGAAATTGCCCAGATAGCTCAGTCAGTAGAGCTAAGTGGGAATTGAATTGAAAATCCTTTGTGATTTTTATTAATACTGAAATTGCCCAGATAGCTCAGTCAGTAGAGCTAAGTGGGAATTATATTTAAAATCCTTTGTGATTTTTATTAATACTGAAATTGCCCAGATAGCTCAGTCAGTAGAGCTAAGTGGGAATTATATTTAAAATCCTTTGTGATTTTTTATTAATACTGAAATTGCCCAGATAGCTCAGTCGGTAGAGCAGAGGATTGAAAATCCTCGTGTCGGTGGTTCGATTCCGCCTCTGGGCACCATTATTTAAATAATGGTGTTTAAATCAAATGATTAAAACATTATTATGCGTGCCTTAGCACACAGTTTAGTGTGCCGACTTAGCTCAGCTGGTAGAGCAACTGACTTGTAATCAGTAGGTCAACCGTTCGACTCGGTTAGTCGGCACCATTTATTTAAATTAAATGTTTTAAAAACATTTAATTAGCACTGTTTAAGTGCCTCGATAGCTCAGTCGGTAGAGCAGAGGATTGAAAATCCTCGTGTCCGTGGTTCGATTCCGCGTCGAGGCACCATTTATTAAAAGTTATCAATCTTTAAAATTGAAACGTGCCTTAGCACACAGTTTAGTGTGCCGACTTAGCTCAGCTGGTAGAGCAACTGACTTGTAATCAGTAGGTCAACCGTTCGACTCGGTTAGTCGGCACCATTTATTTAGATTTATTGTTAGGTTAACAATAAATCAGCACAGTTGATGTGCCTCGATAGCTCAGTCGGTAGAGCAGAGGATTGAAAATCCTCGTGTCCGTGGTTCGATTCCGCGTCGAGGCACCATTTATACTAAAGCACTGCATGAAAATGCGGGGCTTTTTTGTTTTTATTTAAGTTAAAACATAAGCGGCCTCGAACTACGTTCGATTACAAAATGCTTCCCTGTATTTTGCCCTACGGGCCATCCTTCGGACGTTAAAAATTGTTCCAGACAATTTTTTGCCGCCTCAGTGCACCATTTATATTAAAGCCCTGCATGAAAATGCGGGGCTTTTTTTTTAGAGAAAATTAGCACAAGTAAAGTTTGCCAAGTACTCGGTTGAGTTTTCTAATTCACCTTTCACCTTTAATCCCACAAAACCTGCGCTTCACCGCTGTTTCCTTTAAGCATGTGTAATGTTATGTAAAGTCAGTTGAGCTATTGCTGCACTGGTGCTTGAATTACACTCATAAATAGCAGTAATTCAGGTTTTTATATGATTTGGCAACTTAAGCCGAGTTTAGTGGCGGTGAGTGTGTTGCTGCTCAGTGCATGCAGCAATCAGCTCAATCCTACTGAACGTGCGCAAGATATCGCAAATACCCCAGAGCTTTGGCAACAAGCGACTACGTCTGCATTAAAGGTTGAAGATAATTGGCTGCAGCAGCTAGAAAACCCACAAGTTTTTTTTCTAGTTGAACAGGCATTAGCAAATAACCAGCAAATTTTGCAGTCCGGTTATGATGTTGCTATTAAACAGCAGCAGCTAATTGCCACAGGCGCCGCGTTGTGGCCGAGCTTGGATTTATCTTCGCGGACGAATCGCAGCAAAGATAATCGCCCTGTTAGCTACAATAATGCCAGTTCGGCAAATTTAACCCTCAGCTACGAAATTGATCTATGGGGCAAGCTATCTGATGCGCAGCGTCAAGCTAACCTTGAATTTTTAGCAGAGCAAGCCAATTTTGAGCAAAGTAAGCAGCGCTTAGTAGGCGATGTAGTCAGCGGCTGGTTTAATGTCATCAGTGCGCAAAAGCTATTGGCACTGTATCAACAGCGTGAAAAAAACGCTGAGCAAAATTTGGCAATTATTGAATCGGGTTATCGCCAAGGTTTAAATGATGCGTTAGATGTGTATTTAACGCGTAATGAACTAAATACTGAACGCTCGCGAATTGCCGGGCAAAAAGCGACATTAAATCAAGCTATTCGAACACTTGAACGGCTAACTGGAGATTATCCAAAAGGCGCCTTAACTGTCGAGGCCGAGCTACCATTATTAGATAAACCTATTCCATTAGGTTTACCGTCAGAATTGATCACCCGTAAACCAAGTTTAATGGCCAGTTGGTATCAACTGTTAAGTACCGATGCTAATTTGGCCTATGCCCATAAACAACGTTTTCCCAGCTTAGATTTATCAGCAACGTTAGGTGATAGCACAGACCGAGTAAGCGACTTGTTTTCTCCGTCGAGCCTGGCATGGTCGTTGGTTGGTAGCATTTCTATGCCGCTGTTTGATGCAGGTAGACTAAAAGCAAACGAGGAAGCTGCGCGGTTAGCAGTGCTAAGCCAAGAGCAAAATTATTTAGCGAGTTTGTATGATGCATTTAATGATGTTGAACAAGCTATTTCGCAAGAGCAGTCATTACAACAGCGCTACCAGGCTACGCTTAAAGCGCAAGAAAATGCTATTGCAGCAGAGCAATTATCATTTGAGCAATATCAAAGTGGTTTAGTCACTTACACCACCGTATTAGATGCACAAGACCGCTCTTTTGATGCACAAAGCTCAGTCATCGAAATTAAAAACCAACTTATTATTAACCGTATAAATCTTCATATTGCCCTTGGTGGCGATTTTTCACAGCCAACCAACGCATCAACAGAGCAATAACTATGAACTTAAAAACCAGAAAAATATTGATCCCAGCCGTAGTGATTGCAGCAACCGCAGCAATCGTTATGTTCATTCAAGGTAACCCGCCGCAAGCTAATCGTTTTGCAGCGCCACCTAAAGCACAAATTAGTGTGGCAGTGCAGTTACTAACACCGCAATCATACCAAGTGATGATTGATAGTTTTGGCACCGTAAAACCACGTACGCAAAGTGGCTTAGTTGCTCAAGCATCGGGGCAAATCATTGCGGTTAGTGAGCAGTTTCGCGAAGGGGGCTTTTTTGAAAAAGGGGATGTGTTACTGCAACTTGATGATAGGGATCACCGCGCTGAAGTAAAAGCCGCACAAGCAAACTTATTAACTGCGCAACAGGGCTTACAAGAAGAGCAAGCGCGTGGACGTCAAGCTTTGGTTGACTGGCAGCGTTTAGGTAATGGTGCACAAGCGAGTAACTTAGTGTTGCGCGAACCACAATTAGCCGCAGCGCAAGCACAAGTGTTGTCAGCTCAAGCGCAACTTGAAAAAGCTGAACTTGATTTAGAGCGTACTAAAATTACAGCTCCTTATGCCGGTCGTGTACTCAGTCGCAGTGTTGATCTAGGCCAAGTGGTGTCTAATAATACTCAGCTTGCAACGATTTATGCCATTGATAGTGTGGAAATTCGTCTGCCAATCAAAAATAAAGATTTGCCATTTATAAACTTACCAGAGCAATATCGTGATGGGCAAAAAAATGCACTTGGATCAGCGGTGCATTTCACTTCAGACTTAGTCGGCAAGCAAAGTTGGCTTGGGCAAATTTCGCGTACCGAAGGAGCTATTGATGAAAGCGCCCAACAACTGTACGTGGTGGCACAAATTAATGATCCATACAAAGCAACAGCGCAAAACCAATACCCAATTAAGATAGGGCAATATATTAAAGCGCAGATCAGCGGTAAACAGGTAAACGATGTATTGGTTATTCCTAACAGCACCATTTATCAAGGCAGCTATGTGTATGTTGTTGAGCAAGGCGTACTTAAGCGTAAAGAGATTAGCTTAGCATGGCAAAACGCCACGCAAGGAATTATTGCCAGTGGTTTAACGGCTGGTGAACAGTTGGTACTCACACCGCTTGGTCAGGTGAGCTCGGGTACGCGAGTTAAAGTAATGGGTGAACCCGCAACCTCGACAGAACCTGTGAAAAAACAGCGCCCAAGTCGTGAGCAGCTAGAAGAGATGGCTAAGAAACAGGGTATTACTGTTGAGCAGTTAGTTGAAAAACGCCGCGCAGCAAGATCGCAAGGAGATAAACCATGATAGCTTGGTTTACCAAAAATCATGTTGCAGCTAATTTATTGCTGATCAGCATTGTATTTGCGGGTCTATTTAGTTTAACTACGCAAATACCGCTTGAAGTATTTCCTTCATTTGAAACCGATCGCATTAGCGTTAGCGTATCATTACGTGGCTCAACGCCAGAAGATGTAGAGCAAGGGGTGACGATTCGAATTGAAGAGTCAGTGCAAGATTTAGAAGGGATCAAGCAGATCTCAAGTCGCTCCTCAGAAGGCTCTGCCTCGGTTAGCATCGAAGTTGAAAGCGGTTATGATCCGCGGGAGTTATTAGCCGATATAAAAAGCCGGGTTGATGCGATCAATACCTTTCCTGTTGATGCCGAAAAGCCCGTTGTAGCTCTTGCAGAGCGCAAGCGCGAAGTCATTGCAGTCACCGTTGCCAGCGATTACGGCGAAAAAGAAACCCGCGAATACGCCGAGCAAGTACGAGATCAATTACTACGTTTACCGAGCGTGACGCAGGTTGAACTAAGTGGCGTGCGCGATTACGAGTTAGCCATTGAAGTCAGTCAAGATACATTACGCCAATATAGTTTAAGTTTAAGTGATATTTCACGGGCCATTAGCAATTCGAGCTCAGACATTTCTGCGGGGAATTTAAAAACCGAAGGCGGCGACGTACTCATTCGCTCTAAAGGCCAAGCTTACCGTAAAGACGAATTTGCCCAAGTTGTAGTAAAACACCAAAGCGATGGCACCATAATTCGCCTTGGAGATATTGCTAAAATTAGCGATGACTTTGAAGAAACCCCAGTGCGCACCCGCTTTAATGGTAAACAAGCCGCGTTTATTGATGTGTACCGAATCGGCCCGCAAAGTGCTATTACCGTGGCGGATGAGGTTAAAGAATTCATTGAAAACCAGCAAACAAATCTGCCGATGGGGTTTGAGCTGAGTTACTGGGATGATGATTCAGAACTGGTTAAAAGTCGTATTGCCACGCTTACCACTAATGCCTTACAAGGCGGCATTTTAGTGTTGGCTTTACTGACGTTATTTTTACGACCGGCCATCGCATTCTGGGTGTTCATTGGTATTCCAGTATCGTTTATGGGGGCTTTTTTAGCGATGCCATTGTTTGGTGTAACACTGAACATTATGAGCTTATTTGGTTTTATTTTAGTACTGGGAATTGTTGTTGATGATGCCATTGTTACTGGTGAAAATGTTTATACTCATTTAAAAACGGCTGAATCAGGTGAACAAGCGGCTATTCGTGGTACCCAAGAAGTGGCAACGCCGGTAACGTTTGGGGTTTTAACCACAGTCGCGGCCTTTTTACCTTTGGCGTTTATTGAAGGTGGCCGTGGCGCGTTATTTGCGCAAATTCCAGTGGTGGTGATCCCCGTGCTATTATTCTCGTTAATTGAGTCTAAGTTCGTGTTACCAGCGCATTTAAAGTACATCAAATTACGTCATCAAAAAGGCGAGCCCTCAAAATTTGATAAGTTCCAACAACGTTTTGCTGATGGTTTTGAGCATGCAATCTTAAAATACTATCAGCCCATTTTAAACCTCGCTTTACGGCATAAACTAGCAACGGTGAGCTTGTTTGTTGGTATTTTCTTGATCATTTTAACCATGATCACCAGTGGTTGGACTAAGTTTATTTTCTTCCCACGTATTCCAAGTGAAACGGTTCGAGTTAACTTAACCTTGCCAACGGGCACACCGTTTGAAGTGACTAATAAATATGTCATTGATATGTCGGATAAAGCACGCCAATTACAAGATAAGTACCGCGATGAAGATACAGGTGAAAGTGTTATTTTAAATATACTCGCCACCACAGGCGGGCGCGGTGGTGCGTCTAATTCCGGCAGTGTTCGTTTTGAAATAACACCCGCTGAAAGCCGCGACTCTGATATTGGCTCGCGCGAGCTTGCCAGTGAATGGCGCGATTTAATTGGTATAATACCGGGTGCAGAGAGCTTAACCTTTAGAGCCGAAATTGGCCGCAGTTCAGATCCGATTGACGTACAACTGAGTGCAACCTCACTCACCACATTGCAAGAAGTGGCTGATCATGTCAAAGCGCGGTTAGCGACATACCCAACGGTATTTGATATTGCTGATAGTATGTCCGATGGCAAAGAAGAGCTACAAATAGAGCTAACAGAGCAAGGCCTAGCACTGGGGTTGAATCGTGTTGATGTATCGCAACAAGTGCGTAATTCATTTTTTGGTGCACAAGCACAGCGCATTCAACGTGGTCGCGATGATGTGCGAGTAATGGTGCGTTTACCAATTGAAGAACGCCGCTCAGTGGCGGATCTAAAAGATATTTTAATTAATCTACCCGATGGCGGCACAGTGCCTTTATCGCATGTAGCTAAGCTGGTGCCGGGACAAAGCCCTTCGTCGATTAATCGCATTGATCGCTACCGTACTTTAAATGTGACTGCTGATATTGAAAAACAAAACACCAATATGACGGTGCTACAAGCTGATTTAAAAGAGTATTTAGATGAACTTGTACAGCAATACCCAGGAGTAAGCCACTCACTTGAGGGTGAAGCTAAAGAGCAGCGGGAATCATTTGGTTCACTCGCGTGGGCATTGGTCTTTGTGTTTTTCATTATTTATGGCTTATTAGCAATTCCATTTAAATCTTACTTGCAGCCATTAATCGTTATGAGTGTGATCCCATTTGGCATGATAGGCGCAGTTATTGGACATTGGATCATGGGCATGGAACTGACCATTATGAGCTTACTCGGCATGCTAGCGCTGATTGGCGTAGTGGTGAATGATTCACTGGTATTGGTTGATTTTATAAATAAAAAACGCAGTGAAGGTGGTGATTTACTGGAGGCGGTAAAAATGGCGGGCGCATCACGTTTTCGCCCTGTAATGCTAACCAGCTTAACCACCTTTATAGGCTTAATGCCGCTGCTGTTTGAGAAGGCGACACAAGCGCAATTTTTGATCCCGATGGCGGTGAGCCTTGGCTTTGGGATTATTTTTGCAACCTTTATCACCTTGTTGTTGGTGCCAGTGAATTACTTGTTGATGGAACGCTTGCAAGGCTGGTTTAAATAAACAACTTTCCCCACAGCTAATTAGGCTGTGGGGAATACGAAATACGATGCAAAATTTCTCAAACTATTTTTTCAAGCTGAGGTAAACTAAACACAAAGTAGTTAAATTCAAAGGCTTCAACATGATTGAATACCCGATTGATCAACTCCCACAGCTTATTGATGAGCTTTTACAATGTGATACTACAGAGCGTAAAAATAAGCTGTTAGCTGACGCCAAAGAAATACTCTCGACAGAACATTTATCGTTATTATTTGAAGCCTTACCAAAAGATCAGCGTATTGATATTTGGCAATTATTAGATGAAGACACCCAGCACGAAATATTCATTAATTTAGGCGCCGATAGCTGTCGTTGGCTATTACAAACACTCGATGAAGATGACGGTTTTAAATTACTTGATGAAGTAAGCGTTGCTGAGTTACTTGAACTTGAAGAAGTGATCCCTGAGCGCTTTGTTGAATACGCTCGCCGTCAACTTGATGAAGTACAAACCAAGCAATATGAATTAGCGCAGCAATATAACCCTGAGCAATTGGGTCATTGGCTTGATTTTGATTCACTTAAGGTTTCAGACAAACTAACGGTCGGTGGCGCACGAAAAATCCTGCAAAAAGGCTTACCGCAATATACCGAGGTTATTTATTTAGTAAGCCGCAAAGGTACGCTAATTGGTGAGGTATCGGTTAACACGTTATTTAAAGCTAAGGATTCAGATACCTTATTAAGTTTTGCTGATCACGATATCACCTCACTGCATGCTGACGATGATTTATACGAAGCCGCGGAAGTGGTGATCCACAGTGAAAAAATGGCAATGCCCGTTGTCAATGTCGATAACAAGTTACTGGGGCGATTAAAAGTTACCTCAGCTTATGAATTACGCCAAGAGGTCACCGATGAAGCGGCGGCAAAAGCGGGTGGTTTACGTGAAGATGAAGATCTATTTGCCAGCGTACGAAAAAGTGCGAAAAACCGTGGTATTTGGTTAGGCATTAATTTAGCAACCGCATTTTTAGCATCCTGGTTTATTGGATTATTTGGCGCAACCATTGAGCAAGTAGTTGCATTGGCAGTATTAATGCCGGTAGTTGCATCAATGGGCGGTATTGCCGGTAGTCAAACACTTACCGTAATCGTGCGCGGTTTAGCGCTTGGTCAGGTAACCGACTCAAACCGTAAGGCGTTACTTAAAAAAGAGCTTAGGGTAGGGGCTGTAAATGGCTGTGTGTGGGCTATGGTAATTGGTGTGCTTACCTATTTCTGGTTTAGTGATGTGATGCTCAGTATCACTATTACAGTGGCTATTTTGCTTAATTTAATTGCAGCCTCTTTGTCTGGCGTGGTGATCCCTTCGATTTTAGATAAAATGAAAATCGACCCAGCACTGTCAGGTTCAGTAATCTTGACAACAGTGACCGATATCGTTGGCTTTGTCACTTTCTTAGGGTTAGGTAGTTTATTACTACTTTAGTATTTTAGTGTACGCAGTATGATAACTTTTACAGGTATTTGATTAATTTCAGTTTTATTTCTGTTGTGTGAACCTTTAGTGAAGAACTGGTTGGCGCGTATCATCTGGTTCTTTTTTATCATAAAGTACAACTCTCGCAGTTGCGAGCTACATAATTAAAAAGGAAATACTCAATTTCAAAGAAACCAGCTAAAGCAATCAGTAAAGAAGTAAAATCGATTAAAAAAGAAATCAGCGCTCGTAAAGATAAAGTCGCAAAACAAAAAGCCAAAATAGGTAAGCTTAAAAAAGCGCTGAAAAAAGCAGCTTAATTTAGCATACAAAAACACTGCTGTGCGGCTAGTTATTTAGTGCCATCAGTAAAGGTATATAAATATACTTTTCAAATACTTAGGCAATTATAAAATATTTTTGTAATTGCCAAGCCAGTTTTTTATCCCACTTTTTGTTCATCATGCTCTGCTAGTGCGTAATATTTGTTAATAATTTTATGCAAATATGTTTTAATCTATGTATATCCTTTACAGCATTAAGCGTTTGCTTAAATTTTATGATAAAAAATCACTTAATAATCGCTATTTTTATCTTTATTTTCTCTACGCTAGCTAATGCGTCTGAACACTTTAGTGATCACGAACAATTCTGCTTACAGCAGACAGAGAAAGACTGCTTAGTTTATATCAATGAACGTATAGAGCAATCAGAGCTACATTCAACTCGGTGGTATAAAGCCAAGTCTTACTTATTTGATTATTATTACGATAAAAGTGATTATGAAACCTTAAAAACCATTGTAGAGCCATTCGCAGAACGAGATGATCTACCTGAAGTATTTAAAGTCCAAGCTTACTTTTATTACGCCAAAGCCTTACGTTATTATGGGGATATTGAGCGTGCAAAAATATATGCTAATAAGGCTCTTACAGATATACAGTTGATGTACGACGCATTTGCAGATCCAATGCGAATGCTTGAGTTAGCTAATTTGCAGTATGTTTTTGGTAATAAAGAATCCGCTTTTCAAATGCTGCTCAAAACCGAACGAAAGTTTGGCAAGAGTAAAGACCCAATTTTTAATTTTGAATTACATTCCAATAAAGCAAATATTTATCATGCTTTTGGCGATTTAGAAAATGCTAGAGATAGTAGAAAAAAAGCACTCGATTGGATACTTCCAACTCAGCATCAAGGCAAAATTATTGTTGCACAAGGGAATTTAGCGCGTACATATCAATTGCTCGGACAGTATGACCTTGCCATTAAGTATTATGTTGACTCGTTAAGTTATATGGTCGATGGCAGCGATGATATTACCAAAGCTTCGCATACATTAAGGCTGGCAGAAATATGCTGGCAAGCAAAAGATAATCAGCAGGCCATTAAGTGGTTTAAAGCGGTTAAAGTGAGTGACTTAAATCGTAACCATAAAATAGTCTATGAACAATTAGCTAAAGCCTTAACTTTGTAGCGATTGTAACTATGCACCCTCGATAAGACGGCCCATATTTATATGGGCCGTAGTTATTTGTTTAATTAAAAGCTAAACGCTACATTCGCATAAACAAAGCGGCCATCTAAACTATATGGCGTGAACCCGCTGTAAGTGAAAATTTGGTTAAAATCACTATAACCAATATTACTTACCGTATCTTGCGGGTACTGATCAAATAGATTATTAGCACCTAAAGCAAGTTTCCATTGCTCAGTTGGACGATACGCTACTTCAATATCGGTGAGCCACTTTGCTTTGAGAAGTTCATCACCCTCAGCACTACTTGAGGTATCAACTACTTCACCATAGCGTGTTGCACGAAGCGTGGTTTGAATATTTTCATAATCCCATGTTGCAGACAGGTTCCATTTATCTGCTGGTGTGCCTTTTTCGAATCGAGAAATTTCACGTCGTGCAAAGTATTGATATTCATCACCTAACGCTTCCAGTTCCGGTGGATTGTCTTTCACATGAGTAACTTCTGTATCGTTAAAGTTTACAGCGGCACTTAAGCGTAAGTCACCATAGTCAGCTAAACCAAGTAAATAGGTGGCAACAATATCTACCCCTTGAGTACGCGAATCGATAGCATTGGTAAAGTAGCGCACACTTTGGGTATTAAGCTCAGCGGCTTGTTGTAAAATAGCTTCAACAGCAGGGCCTTCTAAGTTTTCAGAAAGCACAATGCGATCATCAATATCGATACGATAAGCATCAAGCGTGAAGCTAAAATTACCTTCTGTGAAGATAAAACCAGCGGTCATATTGACAGACTCTTCAGCGTCTAAATCTTTTGCGCCAAGCGCTTTGGCAGCAGGCTCACTACTTGGAAATAATCCGACTTCTCTAGGTACGCCATTTTCAAATACAGTGCTGACTGATTTATAAGACGTTTGTGCAAGAGACGGTGCTCTAAAACCACTACTGATAGCTCCACGTAACGATAATGAAGGAGTAATGCTATAGCGGCTGGCAAGTTTCGCTGTAAAAGTACTGCCAAAGTCACTATAGTCTTCAAATCGACCTGCTAGCACAGCATTCCAATTTTCAGTGAGGTAGGTATCAAATTCAGCAAATAGAGCAATGTTATGGCGGCTTTTATCAGTTGCACTATCCGGTGAAAAACCTGATAAAACTTGTGCACCACCGGCGGCAACAGGTACGCCTTGTGCATCAAGTACCGTTAAATAAGAAGCTTGTTCACCGGCTTTGATTTGGTAGTTTTCATGGCGATATTCAGTACCAATGGTAACAAACACGTCATCAGGTAAGCCTAAGTCAAAGCTATTGCTGGCATCCATGTTAACAAGGAATTGTTCATACACTAATGCGCCATTATCAAACTCTGTCGGACTGTTAGCACCCATAGAGGTATTGATGCTATTGCTAACACCTAAGGCAAAATCATTGCGACCATAATTAGTGCTGATATCCCATGTCCAATCATTACTAACCCCATTTAAACCGATAGCAAACGAATAGTCGTCAACATCAGTGTCAATGTTTGGTAAAAACCCATCTGGATAAACGCTTGGCAAATTACGGTTGTCTTTGGCACGACGATAGAAACCGCCTGAGTTACCTTTACGATTTGAATAACTGGCAAAAGAGTAAAGTGATAAGTCATCACTAAAGTCGTAGCCAAGATTATAAAATAGCGCGATATCTTCAACATCGGCTTTACCAAAGCGGTGATTATAACGGTCAAACGTCAGCTCTTTTGGATCAAGCGCGCCGTTTTCATCACGATTATATTGTTCTCGCTCATCAATACCTGAGCGGTTAGTTGGCTCGTTGTTACGGGTTTCAATTGAGATATTGATAAAGCCATTCTCGCTAAGCGAAAAGCCCGCATTGGCACTTGCAGTTCGGGTAATACCATCGTTAACGCGGCGGTCATCACCTTTAACAAAACCAAGCTTACCTTGCGAGTCGATGATTGTTTCTTTTAACTGTGCAGAGCCTGCCATTTGCGAATCATATTGACCGTAAGTGTAGCTTACACTACCGCCTTCATCGGCATCTTTGAGTACAATATTGATCACACCAGCAATGGCATCTGAGCCATATTGAGCCGCTGCACCATCACGCAGTACTTCGACGCGCTTAATCGCAGAGGTTGGAATATTATTTAAATCAACAGCCGAAGAGCCGCGGCCAACTGTGCCACCTAAATTCAATAAAGCACCTGAGTGACGGCGTTTACCATTGACAAGTACTAAGGTGTGATCGGGAGCTAGGCCTCTTAATACTGCAGGTTTTGCATGGTCAGTACCATCAGCGAGGGTTGCACTTGGGTAGTTAAAGCTAGGTAATTGGGCTGCAAGCACTTGGCTTATTTCTAGTTGGCCTGTGGTTGCCAGATCACGACTGGTTAGCAAGTCTACAGGAACTGTACTTTCCGACAGGCTGCGTAAACTACGACGTGTGCCGGTGACCGAAATAACTTCAATATCTTTTACTTCGTTTTCGCTAGTTGGTTGCTCTGCTGCAATGGCACTTACTTGAAAAGCAAATGTACTGCATATTGCTAAATGTAGGGGCAGTTTTTTTAAGTTAGCCATATAGTAATCCCTTGAGTATGTTGATTTTAACCAACAACATTTTACTAATAAAATGTTTACTCAACAAAGAATAGATCAGAATACCATAGTAGCAATGCACCTTAATTGTTAATATTTTGCGTCTTATGTAACTGTTAGTGTGTTTTATTTACAAGTTGCAGTTCTGTCTGCAAAAAGTAATAGCGAGCTGTAACTGATAGACAAATGATTTACCGTTATAGCGTATTAAGCACTAATACTAATTTTATTTCTGCCGTCAGATTTTGCTCTATATAAAGCCGTATCAGCGGCACATATTAGCGCTTCGCAGGTGCGGTATTGGTTATCAAATTCGCAGGCAATACCTTGGCTCACACTTACTTTAACTTCTGGCGGTAGGCCAATATCAGTAAATGACATCGCATTAATCTGTTGTTGTATATGTCTGGCAACAACAGTGGCACTATCACGGTTACAACGTGGCAGAATAACCGCAAATTCTTCACCACCATAGCGAGCGGCTAAACAATCTCTTGATGGTATACATTGCAAAATCACTTTTGCAATTTTTTGCAAACATTTATCACCTTTTATATGGCCATAGTTGTCATTAAACTTTTTAAAATAATCAACATCAATCAGTATTGTGCTCAAAGGCTGGTGGCTTTGAATACTCTCTGCCCAAAATTTATTTAATGACTCATCAAGCATAAAACGGTTAGCAAGGCCGGTTAAGTGATCAGTCGATGCTTGTATTTTTAATTGATTAAATACTGCTTTGTGTGCACTTAAATCATGTAATACACAAACGTATAGCTTTTGTGCACAGGCAATGCTTTGTGGCATGTTAGAAATAGATAAATCGGCTTCAATTATACTGCCATCTAATTTATTTATTTTAACTTCATTTGGGCCAAAGTTAAGGCGGGTGTCTTTTATATCAAGCCAGTTTAATAACGTGTACATGTATTTGTCACGATCTGTTTCGTGCAAAAACGGCAGTAAGCTTTGGCCAATTAACGATTGTTGTGAGTCACCTAAAAGTTGCGCCGCCATCGGATTAACAAACTCAAACGTGCCTTGTTCATCGATAACAAAAATACCTTCGGCAGTGCCATTAAATAGTTCTATTAATGCGCCAAACTGTATGTGTGACAGGCAGGTCGACAATGTTTTACCCGCAGCTTTTGATTGCTGTGTTGTATTAAGTGCTTGGTTATTATTATTTGTTTGCTTAGACACGTTTGATCCTTACGCTTTGCTATACGTTTTTGGTGTCTATAAATTTACTTAAAAAAGTGCAAATAAACCTTCTGGTAATCTTCTGGTTTTAAGGTGTTGATTTTTATTGTCTTATTTTTTAATTTGCACAGGTTTTTAACTAACCTATGCAAAGTATTCAGGCGTTATTAGCCTGTTTTAGTTAGGTTCTTTCTTATTTTCAATTTGTGGATCCGGGCTTTTGTAAGTTTTACCGCCGCGTTCTACTACAAAACGCATGCAAGTACGGCCGGTATTTTCATTTGAATCATAAACACAAATGGCTCTACCCCCTTTTATTAATGCGCCTGCAAAGTCTTCTTTAGGGCAAGGCTCTACAGAGCCTTCTACCTCAGAGAACTCAACATCAACGAATGTGATGCCGTCATTGGTCGTGTTATCTCTAATGATATAAAGGCCAATTGAATTGGCATCTACAACGCTGCCACCACCGCTAACTACTTTGTCATTTTCATAGTAAGTTATGATCGCTTCGTCATTGTCGTTTATAGTAATGTCCACGTTAAATATAAATGGAGTTAAGGTTGGAAGCATGTTTTTTCCTTTTTGATTGTTATAGTTCAAAGTTACTGATGCCCAATTTAATTAGGCTGTTTTTTAAGCCTGTAATCTCGGCTTCTCTATTTAAGCAAGTATGCGCTTTAATGAGTGGGAAGGTATAGTATATACTTTTGCTTTTTTTATTATCTAAAGTGATAAGTATATTTTGGCAATATTGTTTTCTTTTTTCTTCGTTTGGAGTGAGTTTTGCATTAATTAAATATAATTTTACTAAAATAGAGGTAAAGCTAGTTTCGTCAAATCGAGTTAGTTGTTCTTTATAATCATCACTTTGTTCAAGTGCTGTTAAAAGTGCTCTAGCTTTAGGCTCAAAACCTCGTTGTAAAAAATATTCAATCAAGCTTATTTGGGTATTAATTACTTCTGTACTCCTAAAACCCTCTTGCGCTATAAAGCTTAGTATGTCATCCACCTTGCTATTAACCTTTTTATCATCAGATAACATTAATTGCAAAGCTAAAAATCTATAATAATAGCGCTGAATTTGATTATTATCAGGGTCTTGTATACGAGCTTGGTTGATGGAGTCAGTCGCAAGCTTAGCTTTTTCATACGCTGCGCTTTTATCAGTAAAGTAACTTAATAAATAGCTTTGCTGTATATATTGATAAGCAAGAGCACTGTGCAAACTGGCATCGTTTGGGTATTGTAACAATAGAGTCCCTAGCTCGTTAGCAGCGCTATTAAGCATGCCCAATGCTTCATTAAAGTTACCTAATTTCTCATCAGTACTGGCAAGCCAACTAATGGTATCGGCTCTATCGCGCAGTAAATCTTTATTATTAGGTTTTAGCTCAAGTGCTTTGTTTTTAAGGATTAGCGACTGTGTAAAGTTTTGCTTTGCGGCTTGGTAGGTAAATTGGTTCAAATACAAAGAACCCAATGAATTATGTGAATACGACAACTCCATAATGGAGTTAAAGTCATTGGGTGCTAGGGAGTACATTGTTTCACTATAGGCTTGGTATTTTTTAAACATTGGCTCTGTGGCAGCGTAATCACTTTTATCATAATGAAGCTGCCCTAACCAAAAGGCATTGGCACCCGCAAGCGTAAGTAACTCTAAGTTGCTAGGTTGGGTTTTTAATAATGCCTCAAGTCGGGTGCGGGCGCTCTCAAACGCGGTAAATGCTTCGTCGGTTTTACCGCGGGAATAGGCCACTTCTCCCATTGCCTCAAGGGTTTGTGCATATTGAAAGCGGTTGTTAAATTCGGTTTTTTGGTCTGTAAAGCTAAAGAGAGAGTTGTCCTCATCAGCTTGATTAGTAAAATACTCCAGCGCTTTATTGCTAATACCATCGAGCAAATCCATACGTTTAACGCTACGCAGTTTATCGGCAAATTCACCCACCATAAAGCCAAGTAGGCTTTCGGCTTCTAAGCGTTTTTGCTGCGCGACTTGCTCGGCGTGGTAACTGCGTACGCTCATAAAGGTGGCTATAAAACTGAGTAAAATAAGTGCAACCGCGGTGGCTTGTAACACTGTTTTTTTGCGTTTTGCTCTGCGGTTTGATGCTTTAATTAAACTCAGTTCAGCAGCGCTGAGGGTAAACATAGCGTTATTTATAAGGCTTTGTGCTTCTTGTAACGGCTTGCCCTGCGCTAATAAAAAGTCGGCATGTTTATGCTCGTTTAACCAACGCTCGGTGGAAATTTGTAAGCGACTTTTAATGGCTAAGCTTTGTTGGTGGTGGTTTATCCAGTCTATGGCACGTTGCCACTGACGTAGTAGTGCTTCATGCGCCAAACTAAAACAGGCTTGCTCGTTTTTAAGGTGCGATACAAATAAGCGGCTATCGACCATCGCTTGTGCAAGTTGTGTTTGTGCCGGGGTGGTGAGTTCATCCCAACGGGCTGCGCGGCTGGTGAGGGTTTCGCCATCAGCGTGCAGGGTAATTAGTTTTGATAATACCAAGCTCAGCTGGGATTGTTGTTGCTTGGGCAGTTGTGTAAAAACGTGCTCAGCTTTTTGGCCAATCGCGCCTTCAATACCGCCCAATGCTTGGTATTGTGAGACTAATAGCTCATCGTTTTCGCTGCGCTGTAAGTACAGTTGTTGCAAAGTGTATTGCAGCATTGGCAGG
This sequence comes from Pseudoalteromonas sp. SR45-6, assembly GCF_014163545.1. Taxonomy (NCBI): domain Bacteria; kingdom Pseudomonadati; phylum Pseudomonadota; class Gammaproteobacteria; order Alteromonadales; family Pseudoalteromonadaceae; genus Pseudoalteromonas; species Pseudoalteromonas sp. SR45-6. The sequence goes on along the minus strand of NZ_JACJDM010000003.1, from coordinate 117,905 downwards.
GCGTCGGGGTTATTGGCGGTTTCGTTACAGAGTATTTCATCCAGTGGGGTTTGGTGCTCAGGGTCAAGCTGCCAACTAAGCCCTGCGGCTAAAGCTGGGAGGCGGATCATCTGTTTTAATTCAGTGCGAGTGGGCGGCAGTAAGTCAAAATGGGCGCCATTGGCTTTGCCCGCCATTAAGCTAGGTTGATTAACCACTTGCGGATAAAAGTCATTTCGACAGGCGCTAAATATAATCATGCAGTTACTGGTGGCCAGTAACTCTATAATTGTTAAAAACTGGCTGCGCTCTTGCTCGCTAAATACTGGCGACGACAGTAATACTTCAAGGCGGTCAATAAATAAAAATAAATACGGTTTTATATGGGCTGTTTGGCTTTGCTTTACAGCCATTTGGCAACCCTCAATAACTTGCTCGGGCGCGTTTTGTAATAACTCGCTCAAAGTGTCGGCACTCATATCACTAAGCACCGGGGCGTCGTTGATTTCTAAATCAAGTAGGGTAGAGGCTAAATCGAGAAATAACCGATCTTTAGTTATATCAGCAAAATCAAGTTGGCAGTATGACTCAACCCGAAAGCCATCAAAGCCTGATTCACTCATTAATGCCGGTAATATACCTGCATTGACTAAAGATGATTTACCTGAGCCACTAGAGCCGAGCAATAAGCTAAAAGCACGGCCAAAACTTATTTGTGCCGATACCCGTTGTAATAGTGTATTTATTTGTTTGCTGCGGCCAAAAAAAACATCGGCTTCATTGGGAGTAAACGCGCTTAAGCCAACAAAGGGTGAGCTGCCTTGCCATTTACTATGGCTGGCTTTTTGTTCTTCATCGAGAGGGAGCTCTATTTTGGCGATAACGCGGTAGCCGCGCTTGCGGATTGTCTCTATGTATTGCGGATCACTGGCTTTGTCGTCAAATGCTTTACGTAATTGCGTGATAACTTTGTGCAATGGATTATCGCCCACCGCAACAGTGCGCCAACAATGGTTAATGATCTCGTCACTGCTAACTAATTCTCCTTGTTTTTCGCATAATAACAATAAAACATCCATCGCTTTGGGCTCAAGTTGTTTGACTTGCGCACCTCGTCGTAAGCTATTGGTGGCAGGTGTTACTTGCCATTCACCGACAAAGAAAACAGATTTACGCATGCAGGGCTCATCATTGTTATTGTTAAAATTGAGGTTGCTTTAAACAGCTTTGTTTTATCCTACTGCAAGCAATAAGTTAATACAATATTCTGAGTTAAACGTTAAAAAGCTTTATTAAACAGTCACGGTACAAGCTATGTCTGCTATACATTACTTTATGTAAATCTTGCTTGACTTTTCTGTGAGCCTCAACAATACTTAGTCAAGTTTACTTGACTAAAAAGGCGAGAGCATGAAACAACAAACAGGATTAACATTCAAACAACGCAACAAACTAAACGCTGTTTATTTAGCAAAGTGGACTCTGGCGTGGGTTTTAACTTTGGCGCTTGCGTCATTCGGGCCATTGTTGCTGTGGGGCGAGCAGAACACGCTACTTAGTATAGTGGCAATTATGGTTAATGTTTTCGCAGGTATTATGATGATTATGGCAAATAAACGCCATTTAGCTGGCTTAGATGAATTGCAGCAACGGTTACATTTAAATGCGATGGCGATTACCTTAGGAGGGAGTTTAGTATTTGGTTTAGCATACTCGGTATTACAAACGAGCGGGGTAATTTCGTTTCGACAAGGGATTTCCCATTTAGTGATGTTTATGGGGATAACTTATTTAGTGTCTCTCGTAGTGATGAATAAACAACTTGGCGCTGAGGACGAAGAATGAAAAACCGCCTTAAAGTATTGCGCGCAGAGCATGACCTTACTCAGGCAAAATTAGCAGAGCTACTTGATGTATCAAGGCAAACGGTGAATGCTATCGAAAAAGGCAAGTTCGATCCTAGTTTACCATTAGCGTTTAAAGCAGCTCGTTTATTTAAATTAAAAATTGAAGATATCTTTCAAGACGAAGAGGTATAAATTCTACACTCTGCGTGCTTAAAGTACGCAGAGTGTAGTGCTGTTTATGGGGCAACTAATTGCGGTTTTTGTTTACCCATTTGCAATGCACTCAGTAACCACATGATAAATCCACCAGCAAATAACACTGCGGCGACATAGCCGGTTTGATTAGGTTGCGCGCCTTGTGCAATTGCTAAGCCGCCAACCCAAGGACCAATTGCATTTGCAGTATTGAATGCGCATTGTACAAGTGCGCCAATCATTGCGTGCCCATGCGGAGATACATCCATCAACATAGTTTGGATAACTGTGCCAAGTCCGACACTAAAACCAATAAAAAATATAACTGCATAAAGTAACCAAATGTTATGGCTTGCCATTACATAAGTTGTAGCAAAAACGATTGCGCCAACAAGTGCTATACCAGTGGTTTTAAGGGGCGAATGATCCGCCGCTTTACCTAAAATATAGTTTCCCAGCGTACAACCAATACCGAACATAACCATTGCAATTGATATAGTGTAGGCTGGTGTGTGGGTGACCACTAAAATTGTATCGGCAATATAAGTATAAATGCAAAACACCCCGCCAAAGCCAACAATAATGATCCCTAAAATTGACCAAACCAGCTTATTTTTCAGTACGCTCAACTCGCTTAATAACGACGAAGGGGCTGAATTTTTTGTGTTTGGTATGAACTTTACAATTAGAATTAACGCAACAAGTGCCAGCACTGCGGTGCCCGCTAAACAATAACGCCAACTAAAATTTTGACCGACTAAAGTAACCATAGGTACGCCAACAATCGTTGCTATGGTAAGGCCCATAAATACTTTAGACATAAAGCTGGCGCGTTTATTGGCAGGTGCTATATCTGCGGCTAATAAAATGGCAACAGCAAAATAAGCTCCGTGGGGTAAACCACTTAAAAAGCGAAATAATATAAGCTGCTCTAACGAATTAGCAAATGCGCTTAAGCCGTTAAATATAAACATCATCGACACAAATAATAGCAAAGCATTACGCTTGCGCATGTTTGCTGTGGTGATCATAAAAAACGGTGCGCCGATCACTACGCCAATCGCATAGGCGCTAATGGTATAACCGCTTTGTGCTGGTGTTGAGGCAAATGTTTCGCTGAACAATGGCAGCATCGGCATCATCGAAAATTCCGATAATCCTAAAATAAAAGTACCCAGTGCAAGTACTAACAAAATAGCGGTAGTGCTTAGCGTATTGTTCACGACGCTAGGTTCAGGTGACATAGATAACCCTTGTAAAAAGACTGACGACAAAATATGAATGATTTATTTAATAAAAAGCAGGAAACTGCAATTTTGAAGAACCAATTAAACCGCGATTGTATGATAAAAATAAGTCAGCGTCTTGCACTAAAAACAGTGTATTTAGAGCAGAAAATACGATTTTAGATTGCAGCGTTTTTGGCTGAATAGGAACGTTCTAATTTTCAATGACTTGATATATTAACCTTGGTTATTAAGCGGTATGCTGATGAAAAATAAATTTTCAGTGGTCGTGGCTATTTTATGCTTTTAGTGTTTAAACAGCCTTTTAAAAGTTATAAGCGTGTTTAAAATAAGAACAATAAACATCGAGTCAGAGCTTGGGGTGCGACAATTTGTCGCGTGTTCAGTGTTGTCGTCAAGTTATATACTTTGCTTATCTTAAACCTGCTGTAATTAAAGAATAAAATGAGCAACCACAATCCACCTATCAATTCACGTTATGCACTTTCTCCGTTAGCACTTTGCATTGCGAGTTTAGTCTCTCCTTATGTACTGGCTGATGATTCAATTGAAGTGATTGAAGTACAGGGCCAAAACGTTAACAGCCATGCAAATTTAGGTTCTGCTGAACAGCTTTTAACTGAGTTGGGGGTGGATTTCTCTGCGGCAGGTGGCATTTCTAGTTTACCTATATTAAATGGCATGATGGGCGATAGAGTTAAAGTACTGGTCGATGGCGCAGATATTACTGCGGCCTGTGGCAATCAGATGAACCCACCATTATCTTATATTTCGGCTAATCAGCTATCGTCTTATCAAGTGATTGCAGGTATTTCGCCAGTAAGCGCTGGTGGCGATAACATTGCCGGCGTTATTGTAGTAAACACCATTGCTCCGCAATATGGTGAGAGTGATATGTTAGTGTGGCATTCAGGTTATGTGTCGGCGCAGTATCGCAGTGTAAATAATGCGCAAGCGGTTGGTGTTGGCGCACGACTTGCCAGTGACAGCTTTAGTTTAAATTATCAAGGTGCCTTTGAAGACGCTGATAGTTATGACGATGGTAATGGTGATTTAGTATTAGATACTCTATATCGCGTGCAAAATCATGCATTAACCGCAGCGCTGCGAGATGAAAAACAACAGCTAGTGGTTAAATTAACGCATCAAAAAATACCCTTTCAGGGCTTTGCTAATCAATATATGGATATGACGGATAACACCAGTTATGGCATAGTCACTCAGTATAAACGCCAGCTTGAAAGTGGTGAGTTTCGAGCGCAAATAAACTTTAATGATGTAAAGCACGAAATGGGTTTTTTCAGCGCTGAAAAAACCGGCATGATGCCGATGAATACCGACGCGCAAGATATCAGTTATCAACTTAATTGGCGTTTAGACTTTGATGCTGACACTGTATTACTGCTCGGCCAAGAATACTATGGTTACCGCATTGATGATTGGTGGCCTGCGATTGAAGGCTCAATGATGATGGGGCCTAACGACTATGTAAATATTAATGACGGTGAACGTGACCGCTACACCGGTTTTGCTGAGCTGCAAAAGCAGCTAAATAACAAGTGGTGGGTCTCTGCTGGTACGCGTATTGAATATGTGCAAACGGATACCGGTGAAGTGCAGCCATATTCAGACATGGGTGATGGCATGAATGGAATGTCAGGTATGGGAAGTATGCCAGCAATGAATATGGCAGATCCAAATAAAGATGCTGCAAAAGAGTTTAATGCCATGGATCGCGCGCGCAGTGACACGCTTGTGGATGCCAGCCTATTGTTACGCTACCAAATTACGAATGAAGATGAACTACAATTTGGCTTAGCACGTAAAAATCGTGCGCCTAATTTATATGAACGTTATAGCTGGGGTGTCAGCACAATGTCGACCAGTATGATTGGTTGGTTTGGTGATGGTAATGGTTATATTGGTAACCCAGACTTAGCAGCCGAAACCGCGCATACCATCAGCACCAGTTACACTAAATCGGCAAAAGGTGGTCAGTGGCAAATAACAGCTAACGCTTGGTATACCCAAGTAAATGATTATATTGATGTTACTGTTGTTGGCAGTACTAACCGCACAGATAAGGCATTAACTGTGCGTAATACCCTGCAATTTACCAATTTAGACGCCACACTTTATGGCACTAAGCTTGAAGGTATTATTCGTGTTGTTGATAGTAAAAATGCAGGCACATGGGATTTAACCGCCGCGCTTACTAGCACCCATGGCGAGCGTGATGACAGTGATGAGCCGTTATATCAAATAATGCCACTGCACAGCAAAATAGCCCTTGAGCAACAACTCGGTAAATGGCAAAACTCATTAAGCTGGGAGTGGGTAGATAGTAAAACGCGTGTAGATCCGCGTCGTATTGAAAATCTATCAGCCAACTATAGCTTAGTGAATTTAGCAACCAAGGCGACATGGGATAAGCTAACAGTTAAGTTGGCAATTACTAATTTACTTGACGAATACTACCAGCAGCCTTTAGGCGGAGTCAGTATTGCCCAGTTTAATGTGGATCAAGGCCAAGGCTTTAGCCAATTAGCAGGACAAGGTCGCTCGGTTAATGCCGGTATCAGCTACGCATTTTAAGTAAACTACCTAAATGTAGCCATGATGTTTAGCATGGCTACATTATAGCTGATCACAAAAATCTATAAACTGCGTTAGCAACGGGTTTTTATATTTGTCTTTATGCATTACTAACCAAAATTGCCTTTGCATAGGGTGGTTTAAATTAAGTTTTGTAACGCGGCCATCTTGTAAAGCGTATTGTGCCGCGAGTGACGATAAACATCCCAGCCCTAACCCTTCAGCAACGCTGTTGATCAATGCCTCTGTGGTATTGAGCTCAAAACTTTGGCTCCAATTATCGATATGTGTAGCGAGGTTTTGTAAAAAGAATGAGCGTGAACCAGAGCCGGCTTCCCTTAATACCCATTCGCTGTTTGCTAAGTCATTAAAACTAAGCTGTGGTTTTTTAGCTAAAGGGTGGGACAGCGGCGCAATAATACACATAGTGTCTTTACTAAACACGGTTGAGACTAAGTCGCTTTGCTGGGCTTGGCCCTCTATTAGTGCAATGTCGAGTTCAAAATCGCGCAGTTTTTGACAAATAAGCTCAGAATTTGAAATAAAAACTTGCTGTGAATAATGCAGCTGTTGTTGGCGAAATCCACTAAGTATAGAGGGTAACACATGATTACCAATGGTATCGCTGGCACCTATTTTTAAGGTGCCGCTGGCTTTTGCGTGGGACGAAAAAAGCGTATTAATATCATTTGCTCTGTGCAGTAATTCATCGGCTAAGGGCAGTAATTTTTGCCCTTCTTGATTTAAAATTAAGCGATGATTTACTCGGTCAAACAGTGGGTGACCTAACTGCTTTTCAAGCTCGCTAAGCGCCATGCTCACCGCCGCTTTAGACAAGTAAAGCCGCTCAGAGGCTGCGGTAAGTGTTGCATGCTGAGTAATACCTACAAACACTTTAAGTTGTTTAAGAGAAATATTCATGAGCTTGGTGTTTAATTTTTATGAACGTGTGTTCTATATAATTAGATTTAACTAAACAAAATGCAAGGTTAAACTTCTTTATAAGATAAACAGTGAGTGTGGAGTATAAACATGTTTAATTATATAAAAGCCAAAGTAATAACCGCACCCACCCCAATGGGCGGATTAGCATTAGGCATAGCCAGCCTTGGTTGGGTTTGGGAAAATATGTTCAATGTAAATGGCGCAGCGCAATACACTGGGGCGGCAATTGCAAGCGTATTATTATTAATACTTGGCTTAAAATTTTTACTGCACCCGCAATTACTAAAAGCCGACTTAGCGCACCCTGTTGTAGGCAGTGTGGTGCCTACTTTTGCTATGGCAACGTTGGTGGTATCTAATTCGTTAGGGCACGTTAATCCATTAGCAGGGGATGTGCTTTGGGTAGGCGCATTTTTATTGCATTTGGGATTTTTACTGAGCTTTATTATTCATCGTGTTCGTGAATTTAAAATTGAACACATGGTGCCAAGTTGGTTTGTACCACCGGTGGGGATTATTGTTGCCGATGTCGCGTTCTCGGGTAACCCAGCACTGCTATTTTTAGCACAAGGGGCACTTTATTTTGGCATGTTAATGTACGCAGTTATGTTGCCGATAATGATTTACCGGATAATATTTGCTGGGCAAATTCCTGATGCTGCACAGCCTACACTGGCTATTTTAGCGGCGCCAGCAAGTTTATCGTTAGCGGGGTATTTCACTGTGGTGACCCAACCGTCACCAGTGATCATTGGGGGGTTATTTGGTATTGCCATACTAATGACACTCATTATTTATACGGCATTTTTTAAATTACTACGCCGCAGGTTTTGCCCAGGGTTTGCTGCATTTACCTTTCCCATGGTCATTGGTGCTACAGCGTTATTTAAACTCGCGGATTGGATGCTAACGATGAACGTGGATATGCAGTTTATAAATCAAATACATTACTTAGCGATATTTGAGCTGCTAGTAGCAAGCGCTGTGGTTGGCTATGTAGCGATCCGTTATACGCATTATTTTAACCCTTTGGCTTCAAAGTGGCTTGAATATAAAACGAATAGGTAATTATCAGGTTTTTGTTTATTTAATTATTATTTTTGCGACAGTTAAAAAAGAGCCCAAAGGGCTCTTAACTGGGGGAATTAATAAGGATTGATAGGGGAGTAGAAGTTATTGTTATTACCATTAATGCTCACGTCTAGTTGCATACCATTATGAGCGTGGCTAACCACATTGTAATTATCACCAGGTAGTAGCTTTACTCTATTAATATTTTGATAGTTTACTGGGCTCCCACATTGCAATGTCACTCTTTGCGTATTAGCCGTTTCTTTAAAGATGTAAACTTCATTGCTGCCGTCAACAACACCTGTACCAGAGGCATCGATGAACAGTGAGGTTGCCTCACTGGCTGCAATAGAAAAATACTGATTGCTGTGATGGCCTAAAGACACGATGGCACGCCCCATTCTGTCACGTTCTTGGAAGTGCGTATCGGTTAAGCTGTTGTTTAATACAGGCACATCAATAAATCGACTGCTGAAGTTAAGTGTTTCGTGGCAAAAGTCAGTGACTACTTCATCTGATACTGCGCCAGCAACGCCATCTGGGTCGTACACGCTGTTTGCCATTAACGCCATGCCTGCAGACGTTCCGCCAACGACACCGCCTTTATCAAAAACGTGTTGCACAGCGGTTTGTACTTTTGTACCTTGCCATTGATTAAGATAATCTGATTGGTCACCGCCTGCAATCCATACAAATTCGGCGCTGCGGATAGCCCAGTCAACATAGTCATCATTCGCTTTGTTGCGAGTATCAATGATCAGTGTTTCTACTGAGTTGGTATTCATTAAGTTCAGTAAATAATCGTTGTAGGCGTCAGTACCTGAGGTTCTAAGCACAACAACATCGGCACCGCTGCCAACATGGTTAGCAACGCGATTACTAAATGCTTGATCAACATCGCTGCCACCACCCATCAGTAATACAGCACCTTGATCAGCTGTTAATGTGCTGCATGAATCAGCACTGCCACCTTGTAAATATGCTTGTAATGAACTTGGCTTTGCAGGGCGAGAGCTATAGCCACAATCACCGCTGCCACTTCCGCCACCGGTGTTACTACCTTCACCAAAATTGACCGTTAAATCGTACCAACCTGTACCGGAGTAACGCGTTACTTTTACATAATAAGTACCCGTTGATTGTGCGTTATAACTGCCTGTTTCTGGAACATTACTGGTCGCCCCTTCGGCAACAGCAGATCCTATTTCTTGGTATAATGCCCAGTCAAAATCATCGTTAGTGTTGTGCTCAAGGCTGACCTCAATAGGCCCGACTTGAGTTACTTCAAAGCTAAACCAATCAGTATCATTGCGGCTCAACGAGCCTGCAACGGTGGTATTACTACAAAGTGGGGAATTTGCATTGCTTTCAGTGTCGTTTGATTCAACTTCGTTTGTTAAACAAGCATTACTTGCAAACGAAAAAAACATGCACGCGGCTAGTGATCCATTAAGAATTGAGAGTTTTCTTTTCATTATTGTTACCTGAATTTTAATTACATAGAAGCCTTCCTACTGCGAGGCATTATTGCTTTTAAATTATTCAGGTTTTTTTATTCGTCGAACCATTCACTTAAATGATAGTTGACAGAACATTCTTGAGGAGCACTAGGAGCGATAATAAATAGTTTGTTCATTTATGCCTCCTAAGTGATTATTGGTGTGTTTCAGCATTGTTGCTGAATATTCAATATTACAGTTGGATGTGCAGTTTGTAACTATTTATTAACCTTTATTTCACTTCGTCTCAAGTTTTTGTTTTTATTGATTTATCAACACGCTTCATCGTTTAAAGTGTCTATTTGCTGTTCTTGAGCGAGTAGTGCCAATCTTTCACGTTCAGCTTTAGACACATAAGCAGGCTTATTACTTTTATGTAATTTTGCATTTGCGCGCTTATCTTTGTTATTAAACTTTGTAACGATTTTCTTTCTGCGATTCATGATTGACCCCATAATTTTAAGATGCGCATTATACTTCGTTGTATGCAAATATGACTAATAAATTTATAAAATGTTTGTTATGTGGGCATTTTAAATGCTCTAACACATTAAAAATTTAGTTGCTCAAAAGTAACAAGATTTACTGATAGCTCATTTATTTTAGAAACTCAACTATCCCTATAATATTATCGTTTATATCTCCTGCGTTTTCTGTAATACCCCTTACTAATTTGATGACTAATCTTGCTCTTTTTAAAATTCTCAACTATTAGATATTATTGAGTTTTGTTACTAAATGGTAGTGAATAGTAGTCACAATTAAAGTGTGGCTGTTAAAGAGTAGTGTTGTTAATTCTATGATTTAAATAGCTAATAAGAATGATACAGTCAAAGGATAAAATGATGTTTTTTAAGTCAAAGAATGCTGTTTTAGATAAACATAAACAAACTGACCCAATGACCTCTCAGGCTCAAAAAGAGCTAAATGCAATTAAATCTAATATAGCTTTTATTAGTTTTACAGTGGATGGCATCATTGTTGATGCTAATAAACATTTTTTAGATGTAATGGGGTTTAAGCTTAGTGAGATTGTTGGCCAACATCATAAAATATTTTGTGATTCAGACTATGTAAATTCTGAGGACTATCGCCATTTCTGGCAAGATTTAAGTGCGGGTAAATCATTTGGTGGTACTTTTTTACGTTTTACAAAAACTAAGGTTCCTATTTATTTAGAAGCAAATTATTTTCCAGTTGTAGAAGATGATGGCAGCGTAAGTAAAGTTATTAAAATTGCCAATGACATCACGACTATAAATAATGTGTTGAAGAACAAAGATGCAATTCTTAATGCGCTAGATCTATCGTTAGCAGTCATTGAGTTTGATACACAAGGAAATATTTTAGATGCTAATGAAAACTTTTTATCAACCGTTCATTATTCACTTGAAGAAGTAAAAGGAAAACATCATAAAATATTTTGTGATAAAGAGTTTTATCTTAAAAATCCAGAGTTTTGGCAGAGCCTTAGTAAGGGACGATTTAATTCAGGTCGTTTTAAGAGATTTAGCAAAGATGGTCGCATTTTGTGGCTTGAGGCAACTTACAATCCAATCTTTGATGAAAACGGTAAGGTATATAAAGTTATTAAGTTTGCATCAGACATAACAGAGCGCGTTAACTTAGCATTTAACACGATTGATCAAGCTGCGACTATTTCAGAGGAAACCAGTCAAGTAACTTCCAATGCAGTAAATATTTTAGGCTTAGCTGTTGAAACATCAAAAAACATTGCTGAACGAGTTAATAATGCAACGGCAACAGGGAAAGAGCTTAAAATACAGTCTAAAAGTATAGTTGATATTGTGGTTACTATTCGATCTATTGCAGATCAAACAAACTTACTTGCACTTAATGCTGCAATTGAAGCTGCTCGAGCTGGTGAAGCTGGACGTGGCTTTGCTGTCGTTGCTGATGAGGTGCGCACACTTGCAAGTAATACCGCAGAATCGACCGCAGAGATAGGCCGTGTCGTTGAGCAAACTCAAGCGTTGATAAGTCAAATGGATGAACTATTAGGATCTGTCGCTGGTATTGCAAACGAAGGGCAAGAAAGTATTTTAGAAGTATCTCAAGGGTTAAGTGAAATTACGCAAGGGGTTAAACGTTTTGTTGAAATGGTTGATCAGATGAAACCTTAAGTTTCTTACAGCCTATTATTTACCTAGCTGCTTTGCTCTATGTTTTATTAATAATAAGTTGTCGGTCTATCGCAAAGCATTGTTCGTTATTAAGCCAGAGCGTTATAATTGTGATTCTTAGTTGTTAATTGAATGGGACTTGTTTTGAAAAAATTAGCTTTAGCTAGTATCGCTTTATTGGCCTTTAACGCACATGCAAAATTAAATAAGATTAATGACAGCGTTGCTGATTATGCTGTAAATACCTACCAAAGTGCGCAAATTCATACCTTAGCTAATTTAGTATCATTCCCGACGGTTAATAAAGACGGCATCAATACTCCTGATAATCCCGACTTTATTGGCTTTAAAGCTTTGTTAAAAATGAAAGCTGCTGAACTTGGTTTTGATTACCAAGATTTAGGTTACACCGTACTTATTGGTATGGGGCAACAAACTGAAAAGGTAACCATAGTAACCCATGGCGATGTGCAACCTGCCAACGCAAGTAAGTGGAAAAAAAGCCCGTTTGAAATAGATAGTACCTCAGAGCCAGGTAAATTAATTGCGCGTGGAACAGAAGATGATAAAGGTGCTATCGCGACCGCTTTATATGCAATGAAAGCTATAAAAGATCAACAGATCACACTTAATAATCGTATTGAGTTGATGATTTACTTAGCTGAAGAATCTGATTGGGGTCCGCTTGAAGAGTTTATGAAAAGCTATCAGCAGCCTAAATATGCGGTTACTATTGATGCGTCATACCCGGTGGTTGTCGCGGAAAAAGGTTGGAGCTTAATTGCACCAACGTTTAATGCTACCTCAGCACAAACAGGAGTGTATGTAAGTGAACTTACTGGCGGCGCTTTTAAAAGCCAAATACCAGAAGATGCGAGTGTGGTGTTACATAACGCCGATACTGCGTTAGTCAGCAAACTTAAACATGCAGCGAGTGCGCTTAACGCTGTGGAATTTAACTTTAGCGAGCAAGCTGATAGTGTTGTTATCAGCGTAAAAGGGTTGTCTGCTCATTCATCAGAGCCAGAATCTGGGGTTAACGCCATTGCTTACTTAGCAGAAGTTTTTAAAGGTGTTGAGCTTGAGAATAACAGTGATGGCCAAGTAATTGCGTTTATTAATCAGCTAATTGGTCTTGATATACATGGCAAACAGTTTGGTGATATTGCTTATAAACATGACTTTATGGGACCTATGACAGTAGCACCAACGCTTATTGAACGTAATGGTAATGAACTCACACTCGCTGTGAATTTACGTCGCCCAATGGGTAAAGATGAAGCGGTATTGCGTACGCAAATTGATACCGCACTGAGTAATTGGCAAGTGAGAAATAACGTAAAGTTATCTGGTGTTGATGTGGTGATTGGCACGCCAATGTTGCTCGACAGCGCACCTCATGCACAAGCATTATTAGATATTTTTAAACACTTTACCGGTGATCAAGAGGCTGGATTTGTATCTATTGGTGGCGGTACCAATGCAAAGTTATTTGATAATGCAGTATCGTTTGGGCCATCAATGCCAGGCAAGCGCTACACCGGTCACTCAGAGCATGAGTTTATTACAGTTGAACAACTTAAGCTCAATCTTAAAATGTATACAGCAATGATGATAAAGCTGGGTAATATGTAACTTAGGTCGTCATACACACAAAGTAAAACGCCGCTAAATTGCGGCGTTTTTTTACTTCTAAGTCGTTAATTAAGCTAAGTTAACGTTTCAAAGTAGTCGTTCATTTACAATTTTTTATATTAACAACGTTGATTTTCCATAAAACACTTAACATTTACGCGACTAAATGATAAAAAGTTTTATCGCCTACTGCGTTTAAAATAAATGGATAGTTGTAATGATGGAATTTTTAAACTTAGCGCTTACTTTCCCCACCGTTATTTTTTCAGCCCTGTTGTTAGTTGTGATGTTGTTTTGGCTAATAACCCTTATTGGCTTTGCTGATATTGACATGTTTGAATCAGATCTAGAAATTGAAGCCGATGCGTCGCAAAGCTCAGGCTTGAGTTCATGGTTTAGCATGGGGTTTGGTGGCATACCAATTACTGTATCTATTAGTCTCGTAGTGATGAGTAGCTGGTTGATCAGCATCTATGCCCATAAGTTTTTTGCCTACCTGTTAGGCGATGGTATGTGGTTTTATATTTTTGGCGTGCTAATGCTGGGCGTTTGTTTGCTGATTGCTATGCCAATTGCGGCCATTATTTCTCGGCCATTACAGCGCTTTTTTAGCAGCGCACAAACCTCGCAAAGTTCAGATTTACTGGGTTTAGAATGTGTTGTTGTTACTGGCAAAGTAACAAATACATTTGGCCAAGCACGGGTTAAATTTCAAGGTACTGAGCAGTTACTTGAAGTTAGAGCTGAAAATGACGAGCAATTTACATCAGGTGACACAGCGGTGTTGCTTGAACACCTCAAAGAGCAACACTGTTACATTATTACCGCCAAACCTTGGTAATACCCTAGTTTATTTAGGGGTAAGTAACACATAATAAATCGATAATCACGTTAGGACATAACATGGAATTTTTAGATAATCTCATACCTATATTGACATTTGTAGGTATAGCAATCGCTGTTATTTTTGCTATTTTGCTAATTATCGGCAAGTTTTATCGCAAGGTAGAGCAAGGCCAAGCACTGATCATTAATAAAATGAAGAACGAGCCCGATGTCACCACTACGGGCGGAATTGTTTATCCTGTGATCCATAAAATGGAAGTGATGGACATTTCAACCAAGCGCATGGTGCTTGAGCGTAAAGATAAAGGCGGTTTGATCTGTAAAGATAATATTCGCGCCGATATCGCCATTACTTTTTATATTCGTGTTAACGAAAACAAAGAAGATATTTTACGCGTTGCTAAGCAAGTCGGTTGCGCCCGTGCATCAGAGCACGCCACATTGCAAGAATTGTTTGAAGCGAAATTCTCAGAAGCACTTAAAACTGTTGGTAAGCGAATGGATTTTGTTGAGTTATTTACTCACCGAAATGAATTTCGCGATAATATTAAAGAAGTGATTGGCCAAGATTTATCGGGTTATTCACTTGAAGATGTTGCTATTGATTACCTTGAACAAACGTCAATTGATAAGCTCGATCCGCAAAATATTCTCGATGCCGAAGGTATTCGCCGCATCACTGAAATGACAGCAGTACAAAATGTATCTACCAATCAATTGAAGTGTGATGAACGCGCTAAAATTGAGATCCAAAATCAAGAAGCCACCGAAAAGTCACTGGAAATTGAGCGTCAAAAGCAAGATGCAATGTCACGTCAAGTGCGCGAAATTGAAACCGTGAAAGCCCGCGAATATGCCGAAGCTGAAAAAGTACGCCAAGAAGAGCGCTTAAAATCAGAGCAAGCCCGCATTCAAACAGAAGAAGCGATTGGCATTAGCGAGCAAAATAAGCAACGTGAGCTTGATATTGCCGAACAAAACCGATTACGCGTTTTGGGTATTGAAGAAGAGAAAGTTGCTCGTTCACGTGAAATTGAAGTGATCGAACGTGAAAGAGAAACCGAAATCCTGCGCATCAATAAAGAAAAAGCACTGGAAGTAGAACGTAAAGAAATTGCCGATGTAGTGCGTGATCGCGTGATTGTTGAAAAATCAGTGGCTGAAGAAGAAGAGCGCATTAAAGATGTGAAAGTACTCGCAGGTGCAGAGCGCGAGAAGAGTGCGATGATCATTCGTGCCAAAGCCGAAGCCGAACAGTCATTAGTAAAAGATATCGAAGCTGCAAAAGCGCAAGAGCAAGCCGCAGAATATAAAGCTCGTGAGCTTGAAACAATGGCCAATGCAGAGCTTAGAATTGCTAATCAACAAGCTGAGTCGAAAAAGATTTTGGCGCATGCGCAACAAGTTGAAACAGCTGCTAAAGGGCTTGCTGAAGCGGATGTTATTAAAGCGAAGGCCGAAGCAAATGCAATTCAAGGTGAAACTGATGCTAAAGTAATGCGTCAAAAACTTGAAGCTGAAGCACAAGGTAACCGTGAAATTGGTTTATCTCAGGCGCAAGTACAAACAGCCATGGCTGATGCGAATGAGAAACAAGGTGAAGTGGAAGCGATTAACCTAGAGCGTAAGATGCGCGCCGAAGCAAAAGGCCTTGAAGAGAAGCTACAAGCCTTGAACGCAATGGATCAAGATGCTCGCGATTACGAAAGCTTTACGCTGCAGCTTAACCAGCAAAAAGAGCTCGTATTGGCAAAAATTTCGGCCAGCAAAGACATTGCTGAGCACCAAGCACATATTATGGCGAAAGCCTTAGGTAATGCTGATATTAATATTATGGGCGGCGATGGTCAGTTCTTTAATCAATTTATGAGTGCAATTAGTTTAGGTAAATCAATTGATGGCTTAGTTGATGAAAGTAAAACCGTACAAACCGTATTTAAAGATCACTTAAATGGTGATCGTAATTTAATTGAAGACCTAAAAGGGGTGTTAGCTGGGGCGAATGGCTCAGCCGAAACACTTAAAAACTTCAACATGAGTAAGTTATTAAAGCAGTTAAGTAATACCTCTGCGGCTGAAAAAAGCCAATTACTAAGCATGTTAGGCGGTAACTTAGGTGGTGGGTTAGATGAGAAAATTAAACTAGATCCAAAAGACTAGCTTAATTTCTAAGTTCTCTCGTTGTAGCCGCAATAGTTTAACTATTGCGGCTAACTTCTATTAAATTTCAGGATAGGTTTCATGACGGACGCAACTCAACAAGCGCTAGAACAAGGCTCGTACGATTTAATTAAACGCCGCTTAAATAATTTTGGTGCTAGTTTAAAAACGCAAATAGATGATGTAAATACACAGCGTATTAACGAGTTTGGTAGCACTGATCTACAAGTAAAAGGGCGTGTTCGCGTTCGTACGGAGCAAAATTGTACCCCGCGCGATATCGTGATTATTGGCGATAAAGTTATCTTTGCTTACAACGTATTTTTGGGATTAAAAAAAGAAACCGCAATCAGTGATGTATTTAGTGTACAAAAGTTGGTGGAGCAAGACGACCATTACGAAATTGAGCCTTACCCAGAGACAACGCGTTTTTTAACCGATAGTCGTTTTATTCGTGATTTTGAAGAACTGTATACCTACTACAAACAAACCAGCCTACAGCATTTATATCAACAAAATGGCAAGCTATTTGCTCTATTCCAAATCGGTGACAAGTTATCGGATGTGCGGGTTTTTCGCTGGGAAATTCACCCAGACAACACCATTAATTATATCGATAACCGAGGTGAGCGTGATATTCAACACGCACATGACTATGATTTTGAATGGCTCAAAACTGACCGAAGTAACCACATAGAAGGGCGCCACGCTCATATCAACATCGCGGACCAAGTGTTTGTTGAAACCATTGGCGGTTCACTGACCATTAAAATAGAAAACAGCACTGACACCGGTGAAGGGATTTATCAAGAAGCTGTTGATGATAAAAACCAATCCCTTGCTGACAGCGAAGTTGAGTACGCGCTGGTAGGCGACTTAGTGCTGCTAAAAATTCTCCCATACCGTGAAAAAACATGGCGTTACTTTATTTATAACACCCGCACTCAGCAGGTCATGCGCCAAGATGCAATCGGCAGTGCATGTGTAACTTTACCTGAAGATCACGGCATTATTTTTCCTGGTGGTTACTACTTACAATCAGGGCAAGCACGCTCGTTTGAAGAGCAAATAGAAGATTTAGAATTTCACCGACATATAAAGTCACCGAACGGCGAAGATGTTTTATACGTGTTTTACGAGCCAAGTGAAGGCCGTTACGCGCTATTTGCCTATAATATTATTGATAAAAACCTGCAAAATCCAATTTATTGTCACGGTTATGCTATTTACAACGATGGTATAACGCTGACTTTTAAAGCCGATAAAGACCAAGCGGAGCGAGTACACCCGATTCAAATTTGGCAAAGCCCGTTTGTATCGGCTGAATTTGCAGCCAATGCACCGCCACTTACTAGCTTTTTTGGTAAAATAGGTAACCCCGATTTAGTTCGCGGTATTTCTGATTTATACAGTGTCTGTAAAGCCATTAGCGAGCAAAGCCCGACTTTATTTCATTACGAAGATTTAATTGCCCTTAGCCGGAATATCTTTGACCGTTACCATTGGCTTAACGAAAGCGAATTTGCGAAAATCGCACAAAACCTACACAGCATCAATGAAACCGCTGAGCAAGTGCTTGATGAGTTTGAAAAAGTCACCGAGATTCAAAACAAAGCCAAGCAAGCCTTGGTGGATATTAATAAGCAATACACTGATGTAACCCGAGAAGTACGTCCTGATAGCTTTAAAGTAGCACCGCAATTTGTGCAAGGTATTGATGCATTAAAAATGCTCAAAGGGCAAGTAATAAGCCTTGAAGATATTAAATATATAGATATTGCTGCACTGAATAACTTACAAAGTGAAATTGATACACGGCTGGTTGAAGTAAGCCAAGCAACTGCCGCGTTTTTACAACAAGACAGCGCGCTGGCGCCGTACCACGAAAAACTTAAAGAGCTTGAAGAGCTAAGCAGTAAAAGCGAAAGCGTTAGCGAGCTGAAGACCTATATCGCACAGTTAGATGCGCAAAGTGTAGAGCTGGATTTACTTAACCACACTATGCTTGATTTAGACATCGACGACAGCCGTGTGCGCACGCAAATCCTCGAAGATATCAGTGCTGTTTATGCGTTGGTTAATCGTGCTAAAGCGAGCATTGAAATCCGTCAAAAGAGCCTTGGCAGTGTTGAAGCTAAAGCTGAATTTGCCGCACGCTTTAAGCTTTTTTCGCAAAGTATTACCAACGCACTAAATAATGCTAAAACCCCAGAGGCGTGTGACGAGCAACTTTCACGTTTGCTTATTCAGCTTGAGGAGCTGGAATCGCAATTTAGTGATTTTGACGAATATCTGACAGAGATCATTGCCAAACGTGATGACGTATACGAAAGCTTTGAAGCGCATAAACAAAGCTTAATTGATACCCGTCAGCGCCGCGCATTGAATTTAGCCAATGCCGCCGAGCGTATATTGCAAGGCGTTAACCGCCGTGCGCAAAGCTTTACTGAGCTTGATGCATTAAATACTTATTTTGCCGCCGATCCTATGATCAGCAAGCTTCGTGCATTGACTAGTGAGCTTAAAGAGTTAGGCGATGAAATTCGTGCCGATGATATCCAATCAAAGCTAAAAGCCAGTAAAGATCAGGGCATACGTTCGTTACGTGATAAACAAGATATTTTCACTGATGGCGGCAATACAGTCAGTATTGGTAAGCACGCTTTTAGTGTTAATAAGCAATTACTCGATTTAACCTTATTGCCGCGTGACGAGCAGCTGATGCTGCACTTAACGGGTACTGATTATTTTGAGCCAATAACAGATGAGAAAAGCTTACAAACGTTACAGCAAAGTCGTCATTTGTGGCAACAAACATTAGTTTCGGAAAGTGAGGTGGTTTATCGTGGTGAGTATTTAGCTGCACAAATATTACTCGCTTGTGAAAACAGTGAGCATTCGCTGACTTTTGCACAATTAGAGCAGGCACAACGAGATAAACAATTATTGCAGCTGGTGCAAAAATTTGCTGAACCGCGCTATCAAGAAGGCTATGAAAAAGGCATTCATGACCACGATGCATGGGCAATTATTGACACCTTATTGACGCAAAAAAATAGTCTGGATTTACTTATTTATCCGGCTAGTTGTCGTATTATTGCGCAGTTATTTAGTGCGCAATTGTCATCTGCACAACTGAACGAATATTTCCATCAAGCGAGTAATGCTATTTTGATGGATAAACACTTTGCTGCAACCAGTTTTATCAGCACGTTAACCGAGCAGTTAAGTGAACAGATCAATGTCTTTTTAACTCAAGTTAGCAAATTATCTGCACGTTTTGCTGATTTATCCAGTGACTTGGCCGCTGCTTATTTAGTGCAACAATTAGCGCAACAAAAAACCGCCGATCAACAGCTGTTTATCGTATCTCAGCAAGCTAAAAATTTAGCTGAACAGTTTAGTAGTGACGCTAAAGCCAAAGGTTATAGCAACGAGCTTGCTCAGGCCTGTGAAAACGTAAAGCAAACTGATGAGCGGGCATTATTATTTTTAAGTTGGCTTAATGCGTACTGCATGCAAAATCCTAAAGTATCGGCAATGGTGCAGGCGGAAGCGGCTAACTACTTGCATCTCAGTGCCACCACAACATTAAAATACACTGTGTTGGATGTCACCCCAAACACCCAAGTTGAGCGTTTAATGGGACAGCATAAACGCGTGCAAGAGCAAACTTTACATGTTGATTATGCAGAGTTTTATGCCAGAACTCGTAAATACATCACTGAGCAAGTACCGGCTTTTGAGCAGTATCATGCACTGCGCAGTGATATTTTAGCGGCGCAAAAAGAGCGTCTGCAACTTGATGAATTTAAAGCCAGGCCACTTAGCTCGTTTGTACGTAATCAGCTGATCAATAAAGTGTACTTCCCAATTATTGGTGATAACTTAGCAAAACAAATTGGCTCAGCAGGTAAAAACAAACGCACTGATTTAATGGGTATGCTATTACTTATCTCGCCGCCAGGTTACGGTAAAACTACCTTAGTTGAATACGTTGCTAACCGTTTAGGGCTGACTTTTGTAAAAGTAAATTGCCCGTCGATAGGGCACGATCAGGTGTCACTCGATCCTGCTCAAGCCATTAATGCTACGGCTGAAAAAGAGATTGCAAAAATCAATCAGAGCTTTGAAATGGGCAATAACGTGATGCTGTATTTAGATGATATTCAGCATACTAACCCTGAGTTTTTACAAAAATTTATTTCTTTGTGTGATGGCTCAAGACGTATTGACGGGGTGTGGAACGGTAAAAGTAAAACCTATGATTTACGCGGTAAAAAGTTTGCCGTAGTGATGGCAGGTAACCCGTATACAGAATCAGGTGAGAGCTTTAAAATTCCTGATATGTTGGCAAACCGCGCCGATATTTATAATCTTGGCGATACCTTAGCCGGGTGTGAGCAAGAGTTTGCCATGAGCTTTATAGAAAATGCGCTAACATCTAATGCAGTATTAGCGCCATTGGCTAACCGTAACATGGAAGATTTATATAAGTTAGTGCGGATGTGTCAAGGCGAAGATATTTCATTAAATGAGCTTGAACACGGCTATTCACAAGCGGAAGTTAACGAAATTAAAGCGGTACTCAGCCGATTAATCACTATTCGTAATACCGTACTAAAAGTGAACGCCCAGTATATTGCCTCAGCCGCGCAAGATAATAATTATCGCACAGAGCCGCCATTTAAATTGCAAGGCAGCTACCGTAATATGAATAAAATGGCAGAAAAAGTCGTTGCTGCCATGAATGACGAAGAGCTAGAAAACTTAATTTGTGACCATTATCGTGGTGAAGCGCAAACACTCAGTAAAGGCTCTGAAGAGAACTTACTTAAACTCGGTGAACTGCGTGGCACCTTAAGCGCAGAGCAGCAGCAGCGCTTTAGTCAAATTAAAGGTGACTTTGTACGTTTAAATAAACTTGATGGCGCAGGCAGCCCGGTGATGATGGCGGTGGAGCAAATGGGCTATTTGCATCAATCACTGGAAGAGATTGCCGGTAAACTCAGTAAAAACAACCTAAGCCACGATTACAGCCAGTTATTACAAAGTGTTGGTGTGAATATTCAAGGTTTAGATAATAAACAAGCAATTAGTAGCATAGCGCAATCGCTTGATAATGGTTTTGTGCAAACGCCTTATATGGCAAGTTTAGAGCAATTAAGCCGTGCTATAGCTGGTAATAACTGTCAGCCACACTTGCAGGCGTTAATTGAGCAACTTGCAGCCCTTGATAATAAAGAGGCTGTGAATGCGCTAACTGCAGCGGTTACCAGTAACAATAACCAAACGTCATTTACTGAGCTTGTTAATGCAATTAACCAACAAACTCAAGGTATCAATAATAACAATGTGCAGGCTCAGTTTGAAAAATTGATTGCTGCATGGGGCGCGAAATAGCATTTAAATTAACCACAAAGGAAGCAATATGGATATCAAAGTACCTGAACTACAAGGAATGATGGGTAAGGCTACGATTTCGGCAATTTACGTTAATGAGGGGGATGCCGTAGTACGAGACCAAACTTTATTTGATGTTGATTTTGATAAAGTGGTGTTGGAAGTGGTTGCTACCACTGCCGGGGTTGTTCATAGCTTTAGTGCCAAGCAAGGAGATTTAGCTATATCAGATCAAGTGGTGATGCAACTGAGAGAAAAAGTTGCTGGTGAGCAAACAACATCAGAACAATGACTCTTACAGATGAACTCGTCGAGCAGGATTAGCTGCTCGGCGTGTTTATTGATGTTTAATAACTAAAGTGCATTATAAGGCGGGTTTAATTGGCGCTTTTGAAACGCTAGAATCGCAGTATTTTTGATTATACCGTCTTCAATATTAATCGCACGACGGATGGTTTCATCTTTTTGCCATTGTGCCTTGCCTGCTAATACTGTAGGTAAGTATACAATCATGGCGGCTGAGATTGAACGTGTTGCGCTTTCCCATAAATAACTAGGTGTATGATCAACCGCGTAATAATCAACGGTTTCATAGCGAAACATCGGATTTGCAAATGTGGTGGGTTTAGCAAAAAAGAACCCCATACCTTCGTCACAGCTTACATCTATAATTAAACTATTTGCTTTTAGGCAGTCCGCTTCAGATTCAATAACAAAATTAACCGGGTTTGCAGTTTCTTGAAAAGTGCCATTGACGATAATATCGGCTTCGCTAATGAGCTCCGTTAGTGGCCGTTGCGTACCATCGTGTTCAACCACCATCATCCGTGCTTCATCGTGTTGGCCTTGGCGAACTTTAACGTAATGGCAGTCGAGGATCTCTTCGCGTACTTCGTGATCGGGGCGCTGGATGCAAATCGTAATATCTCTAAAACCATGGGCTTTGAGTGCATAAATTGCACCGCGACTAACAGCACCAAAACTAAAGATGATGGTTTTACGCTGATCACCATAATGTCCATCAATACCTTTGAGCTGCAGTGCGTGTAACACCGCACAGTAGCCGGCCATTTCGTTATTTTTATAAAAAGTATGACGACCAACATTGCCTTGCGGCGACCATACAAACATATCTTCAAACGCAATGAGAGTGAGCTTTCTATCAAGTGCAGCTTGGGTTATTTCGCGTTGTTGTACGCAATGTACGTAGCCCCAAAGGGTTCCACCTTCACTTAGCTCCTGTAAATCAGCAAGCACCGGTTTGGCGATGATCACGGTGCCTATTTTGGTTAAAATATCACTGCGACTTGCAACACCACCGGTTAATGCGGCTATTTGCGCATCGCTCACATTAAAAGCTTCGCCGTAGCCTTGTTCAAAGATCAGTTGTTTTCTAAGTTGTTCTGGAATGCGCTTAAGGTGGTCTGGGTGGATAGGGTAACGTCGTTCATCTGTCTTGCGTGACGTACCAATTACGCCAATAGTTAATTCACTCATGCTATCGCCTTGTTTAAAGTATGCTGAGTTCATAAACGAATGATGCTACTTCGCCAACAAACTGTGGGCTGTTTTACAGGCAAGCGAAACACTTGACTGTAAACAATGGTCTCAGTAAAGGGTTTTGTTATTTACTAAATTAGTATTTTTAATATAAAGCGGTTTTAAATCAGGTGGTTAACTTGCATAGAATGACAAGTCGGAAGTAAATATGACATAGCCGCGATTGGCTTCTGCGTATTAGCATTTGAGTATAACAGTAAAACAGTGGCGCATGCGGTTAACACAGCAATAAGAAAATTAAACAAGTACAATGACTGTGGTGTATTTTGTGATGAAAGGACTCGATACAGCGAGTCCTACTTTTTCTAGCAGCTTACTTTTCTGCAGAATATGGGTCTTCAGCCATTAGGTAGGCTCTCAAATCTGCTTTTTGCGGTTGTGCATTAAGCCATGTTCTGAGTTCTTTCACTTTTGTATAAGTGTCTGCGCCGAATTTATCAGCATATATGTCACTAAAGTTTTGCTTGGTACTTTGCTCTCTAATTTGGTTTTGCCATTGCTGTGTTACTACTGCATTCAATGTACCAGCTAAGCCTTCTTCTTTTAGTAATTCCCATTCACCTGCATCTAACCAGATCCCACCTACTGGTGCGCTGTAATCAATACGGTGGTCAGTTGCTGATGAAATACGAAACTTACGCATAATGACTCCCGATACTGGGCAAATTAACGCTTTTTTAGTGTCTTTAGCGTCGGCTTCGAATGAGATATTGTCAGCAAATGCAAAGTTTGGGTTACGCTCTTTCCAAGCTGCAAAGTCTTCGATTAGTATCCAGTGGCCATTACAGTGCGTGCATGTGTGCGAACGAAATTGACCTTCAATAAAACTCGGTTTAAGTAACCCTTTACCACAACTTGTACAATTCATAGTATCCCTTAATTATTGCTATTTATTATTAATAATAACAATGATGTTACCGTATTTTTAGAATCAATAACAAAGCTTTGTTCTGTTTAACTGCAAATTTTAGCTAGCGCGTTGACTCTTCGTTTTTATTGCGTTTGCAACGCTGCGAGCAGTAAATAACGTTATCCCAGTCGCGCTGCCATTTTTTACGCCAAGCAAAATCACGTTTGCAAGTGGGGCAGGTTTTTTGCGGTAAAGTTAGTTTTTTATGAGCCATTGTGATGGTTTGTCTTGGTACTTTTTGTTCTAGGGACGATGCTTACATGCTTTTTTAAAATCGCAGGAATAGCGCGCTTAACCTCAATACGTTCGCGATATTGCCAAAGCCGTTCTCTCGCTTCTTTAGACGCTTTGGTTAAATCAATCATCGGTGCAGGGTAATCGTCACCTAGTTTAAAGTCGTTAAATAATGCTTCCATGGGTGTTTGCTCCCAAGGTTCATGCAAGTATTCTACAGGCAGCTTTTCAAGCTCTGGGCACCATTTTTTTATAAATTCACCGCTCGGGTCTTGATCCTCAGATTGTTTAATCGGGTTGTAATGTCTAATAGTATTAATGCCCGTAACCGATGCTTGCATTTGTATTTGCGGGTAGTGGATCCCCGGTTCAAAGTCTAAAAAATAGTTAGCCAACGGCAGGCTTGCATGTTGCCAGCTGATGTTTAAATGATGCGTAACAAAACTAACTAACATAGCGCGCATTCTAAAATTAATATAACCGGTGGCTTTTAAACAGCGCATACAGGCATCAATAATAGGAATACCGGTTTGCCCCTGTGCCCAGCGTTCAATATCGCTAGTAACTTGTGCGTCATCACGATATGGAAATGCATGGTACCCCGGATTTAATGCTTTAAATTCCATGCTGCATTCGCTTTCAAACTTTTGCATAAAATGGCAATGCCAGTGCAGGCGAGATACAAATGCAGCAAGCGGGCGCTGCCAACCTTTTTTATCAGCATGAGTGCTATGGTATGCGTCAATCGCCATTTGATACACTTGCCTCAGGCTGATATTTCCCCACGCTAAATAGGGCGATAGCCTAGAGCAATGAGTACGGCTTAAACTAGGGCTAGATATTCCTTTTTGATAACCCTTACCGCGTTCAGCAAAAAAACTTTGCATTACTTCACGGGCAAGTCGTGGGCCCCCATGCTGAAAATATTCATTATCTTGCGTATAGGCACTAGGCAGCTTGGGTGTTTTATAGTCAGTAAGGGTGAGTGGCTTTATTTGCTTCCAATTAGGTATAGCAATAGGTGCTTGCATGGTTTGTTGCCAGCGTTCGTTCCAATTGTGGCGATTTTTTTTGCCACGTATCACAGCCCCGGTTGGCGACTCTAACCAGTTAATATGGTGGTGTTGGCACCATGTTTTAATGGTTTTATCACGTTCAAAAGTGTTGTTTAGCCCTATTTCTTGATGGCTAAACATGTTTGTGATTGCAAACTGCGAGTGAAGCGATTCAAGCAGGGTTTGCATGTCTTCATTAAATATATACACGCGGCTATTAAAGCGAGCTAGTTGGGTATTTAAATCAACAATTGATTGATAGACAAAGCGCCAATGCCGCTCGTTGTAATGCCCATCGTCAAGCAGTAAAGGTTCAAAGTTATAAATTAATAGTGTGGGCAGGCCATTACTAAACGCATTTTTTAAAGGCTGATGATCGCTTAGGCGTAAGTCACGTTTAAACCAGACTATGTTTATTTTTTCTTTCATACTGGTGATATCAAAACCGTATCGTTTATAAATAATTAGGCATAAATGGTTTTATACGTATTAAATGTAAAAGTAGTTTAAAAGCGATTTTGTTAGACGACTAAAACTAAAAATATGAGTTTTAGTCGTTAGTATAGAGGTTACAAATAGGCTGGTTGATTGTAAGTGCTCAGGCAGACAGGTCTTGCTGCGTTGGTAAAGCGTCGAATGCACCAAACTTTGCGACAGTTGAGGCGCCACACTTAGTTGCAAAGTTGATTGCTTTTAATACGTTTTCAAAATTATTGGCCCAATCAGTAAATTCGTTTTTATCACTTACTAGCGAAGCTACTTGGTATAAAAAACCGCCTACAAAAGCATCACCGGCAGCTGTGGTATCTACGACATTCGCTAGTGGACAAGGATATGTACCACTAAATGAGCATGAGGAAAATGTAATTGGCTCGCCACCATCAGTCATTAAAACCAATGACACGCCATTGTCTACCCAGCTTTTTATTGTGGTTTCAATATGCTCAATGCCATACAGGGCTATCAGCTCATCTTTACTTGCTTTAATAACATCAACCGTTTTAGCTATATCATTAATAATGGATGGGGCTGTAAGTGGTTCATCCCAAAAGGCAGGTCGAAAATTAATATCAAAGCATGTAACCGAGTCTGCTTCTTTAAAGTGTTTTAGTGCATTTAACGTAGTATTTAATATGTGAGCCTTAGCTAAAGAGCCTGAGCAAAAGCTCACTATTTTAGGGGCTGCAAATAAAGAGGGGGTTAAATCGGAAATCTGCAAATCATAATGCGCGGCGTCTTTATCGTAAAAATCAAATGTACGTTCACCGCTTTCATCTAATGAGACAAAGGCTAGTGCAGTTTTACCCTTTTTAGAAAAGCTAACATGTGATGTTTTAACATTATGTGTATCGAGTGCCTTTATTAAAAAACGACCAAACGGATCATCGCCTACCTTACCAAGCAGTGAGCTCAAACCGCCTAACTTTGCTACGGCGACAGCTACATTTGCGGGCGCACCTCCTGCAAATTGAGTGAATCCTGGCTCGCTGTTTAATACTGTTTTATCTATACAATCATTTGAGAGTAAATCAATTAAGGCTTCACCAATTGCAACTACTTCCATTACGTTATTCCTATAAAAATTGTCAGGGTATCGTCTCGTTTTAAACGATACCTTTGGTTAAATCTAAGCCTTGACCACCAAGACAGTTATTGATTTTGGTGTCAAAAAATACGTCGCTTTATGTATCTTCTCGAATCAAGCCAGCTAACTTAGCTGGGTTAATGGCATTGATAGATTCACTCTTTTTTGACCAGATGCACCCGTTACGATTATGTGCCCAAATCCTAAACCATTTTTTGCTTTTGTTGCGTGTGATTAAAAACTTGCTGTTTTATCAACCCGCCTCACCAGTTTGGGCAAATTTGTAAATAGAATGTAGAGAACTAAAAGTAATAAATCAACTATTATTACTTATTTTTTTGTACAAGTTTATGGAGTTATTTAATTGAATTTATTTGCGGGTAATCCAGGATATTAAAGCGCCGGCGAATAGCGCCGGCTGCTTGATAAATTTATTGGAAGCTAGTTGTGGGAAAGGCTGACGTTATCTTGAGAAAAGTTTATAATTAACGGTAGGTTAGCGCAACCTATTGATTGAGCTTTAGCACCAATAGAGCCGCTTTGTACGGCACAGCGATAAATGCCACGATGATCGGCTTGGCTTAATTTTGACTTTGTTGCTAATACTATTTTCTCTCTTACATTGATAGGGATTGCACCATCAATCACAATGGCTTCAAAATCAAAAATAGCCAGTGAGCACAGTGCTGCATAGGCAAGGCCATCTGCAACTTGATCTATCCATTTATCTAAAACAGGGCCTAAATCTCCCCAATATTCTTTTGAACTCCACACTATGTCGGTATTGTAGCCATCATCTTTAAGCATTTTTTCAAGGATATACAGCGAAGACTGCATGATCAGCTGTTGCGATGTTAGTTGGCCTTCACTATTGAGTACAGGCCTTGGTAATGAGCCAATAGCTCCCGCATTGCCTTTTTTACCGGTAAATAAGGTTTCATTTATAACGACTCCACCACCAATAAAAGTGCCAATAAAAATGTATAAAAAATCGGTAAAGCGAGCTGGGTTGCCAAAGCTCAGCTCTGCTGAGCATGCTGCGGTATCATCATTACATACATAGACAGGAAGAGAGATGATCTGATTGATTCTTTGTTTAAAATCGAAAGACTTCCACTCATTCATTACTTTCTTTGGTGCGCCAGCTTCTTCAGTCCAATTCCAAATTTCAAAAGGAGTTGCAACACCAATACCTAGAATACGCTCGGCTAACTCGTCACTTAAGCTCATTTTAAGTACGCTGATACCTTTTTCTAGAAAAGTGAGCAGACTATTTACAGTAGGGTAGGCACAGTATTCATTTAAGGTTGCGCGAATATTTCCGACCAAGTCAATTAAGGTTAAATCATAACTTCGGCGACCAACTTTTAAGCCGATGCCAAAAGCACCATCAGGATTTAAGGCAAACGGAATCGTGGGTTGGCCAACACGGCCACGCTGTGGCTCTTTTCTTATTAATAACGACTCGGCTTCCAAGCTATTGATAATAACTGTAACGGCTTGTGCAGAAAGACCCGTTTTTTGTGCTATCTCGGCTTTTGGCGCACTCCCTTGTTGACGAATTAAAGACATAATTCGACGTTCATTGTGAGCACGCAAGCCAGATTGGCTTCGGCCTTCTTGTGAGACGAGTCGAGGGTTTTTAGCTTTGATAATGATTCCTGTCTAATCTGTTATTGTCTTGAATAACTTAACTAATTGTACACTGAGCGGACATACTTGGCGACAGCATTGGTTTTATTACTGTGCTGATCATTTAATATTAAATTAACGACAGAGTACAATTAAGTATTGTTAAATGTAATAAATAACTATAGTTGATTTATTGACGAGGTGATATTTACCTGTTTAAATGCTTTACTCAAAGTTAACAACTGAGACATGGCAATGACCACACACACACATACAAAAACACCTCTTGTCTCTAAGGAGATGGTGGTTCCCTTTATTTTGCTTGTACTTTGCTTTGCAGCATGGGGTGCTGCAGCAAATATGACTGATCCGTTAGTTAAAGTATTTAGTAAAATATTTACTATGTCTTCAGTGCAATCGGCACTTGTACAGTTTAGCTACTATGGCGCCTACTTTTGCTTAGCCATTCCTGCCGCTTATATAAATAAACGCTTTTCTTACAAAACGGGAGTATTGACAGGCTTAGGCATGGCTGCGATGGGGGCATTTATGTTTTATCCCGCAAGCCAAGCAATGACTTACGGCTTTTTTTTAGCCGCTTTATTTGTGTTAGCTGGTGGTCTATCTATTTTAGAAACTTCAGCAAACCCCTATGTGATGGGAATGGGAAATCAGCAAAGTGCAACCCGTAGATTAAATTTAGCGCAATCTTTCAATCCTGTTGGTACTAATATCGGTGTGTTTTTAGCCGCAACCCTTATTTTACCTAGCCTAAATATAGCTTCCTCAGATGAGCGTGCAGCTATGAGCGCTGAGCAACTAACTCAGGTAATAAAAGCAGAACTAGATGCGGTTATGGTGCCTTATGTGGGTATGGCTTGCGTACTTGTGCTTATTTGGCTGGCAATTGCATTTACTAAAACACCTAACTTTTGCAAGCAAAAAAAGGTATCTAAGCATGTCGATTTTCGTGCAACCTTTAAACGATTATTTAAAAATACACATTATCGCTTTGGCGTTATTGCGCAGTTTTTTAATGTTGCAGCGCAAACCTGTGTATGGACCTTTACCATTCAATACGTTATGGAAGCACTTGATACAAACGAAGTGACCGGTGGAACGTTTTTGCAATACAGTATGATCACTTTTCTGTTCTCTCGGTTTGTGATGACATGGCTTATGGGATTTATTAGACCAGCAAAACTATTAATGGCAACCTCTGTAATTGCGACGCTACTATGTTTATATATGGTGCAAATGCCAACTATAAGTGGCGTTTGGGCTTTAGTTTGTATATCGGCTTGTTTATCGTTAATGTTTCCCACTATTTACGCAATTTCATTACATGGTTTAGGCGATGATGCAAAGTTAGGTGCTGCCGGATTAGTAATGGCTATTTTAGGTGGAGCAATAGTACCCGTGGTACAGGCTGTATTTATTGATACCTTCAGTGTCGCTTTTTCTTATATTGTGCCAGCAGGCTGTTTTATTATTGTGGCTGGTTATGCAGCATTTGATTTAAAAACAAAAATTAGAACATTTAATAATGTTGCACCTTGCTAAAATGCACAAAACCGAGTCTTAAAGGCTCGGTTTTGTGTGCTACAACTTTTATTCTCACCACCGCTATTCTTTAAGCATTATTAACTGCTTAACGGCCAATCTGCGGCATCTAACGAGTCTATGGCGTGTACCTCATCACCTTGCCAGTGATTAATAAATTGATTATTAGCATCGTAGGTTTGGGTTTGCTTTACTAAATTGAAATGCCTACCCGAGCGAGGATCCGCGCCAACACCTGCAAGGTATTGCCAATTTCCCCAATTAGATGCCACGTCGTAATCAATCAGTTGTTGTTCAAAATAAGCAGCGCCAAAGCGCCAATCTAGCTTGAGCTCGTTTACCAAGCAGCTTGCAACTAATTGCCGGCCACGATTTGACATATAGCCGGTTTTATTCAGCTGTTTCATACATGCATTGACAATGGGATACGGTGTTGTGCCTGTGCACCATTGCTTAAATCGCTGTGGGTAAAAACTGGTTAGTGGCTTACGCTTTGTAATTCCGGCAAAAGAAAATAACTTATTGCCATAACGCAGGCTGTATAGTTGAAAGTATTCACGCCACAGTAATTCAAAATAAATCCAGTAAGTTGAGTCGTTTGCGCCATGAATGTGCTCATAATTACGCAAAGCGTTGACTATTTGCCGAGCACTAATGCAGCCATTAGCAAGCCAAGGAGAAAACTTGGTTGAGTTTTCAATACCAGCTAAAGCGTTGCGAGTTTCTTTGTAGGTAGATGGATTAGCACTTGAAAAGTAATCAGCTAGATGATCAGTCGCACTTTGTTCACCACCTGCGAATAACGCTCGTTCTTTACTGACATTAGGCAATGTAGTTGGCCAAGGCATTGGAGCAATTAAAGGTCTGGCTATGTACTCTGGAGGATCTAAAAGTGTATTTATAGTGGGCGTTGTTTGCTCAATTAGCTTTCTGAATTGACTAAATGTTGCTGGCAGTTCATTAACACTAAAAGGAAGTTGCTGGTTGCCATATAAGGTAAATGTATTAGCTTGTTTAATAACAAGATCAGCATGATTTTTCGCTACATTGAGTAGCGTTTGCTGCTCATTGTAACCAATTTGTTCACTGCAATATAGAGTACGCACGTTGTGATGGTGATAATAATGTTCAATCATCTCATGAGCAGCTTGATGGTAGATCACTAAATGTTGCCCATAGTCTTTCAGAGTATTGTTTAACTGTTGTAAAGATTGCGCTAAAAACTGCCAGCGATGTTGTCCCATTGATTGGCAATCATGGTGATTGCTTTTAAACAATTGAGGGTCAATACAATATACAAAGCTAAGTGCTGTATCTTGCTTTGCAGCAAGAGAGATTAATGCGTTATCGCTTAGTCGTAAATCGTTAGTAAACCAGTACAAAGAGTGTGTCATAGTAATAAAGCGTTTTTTTCATTTACTTTGTCTTTAATACGTAACAAAGTGAAAAGGCGTTTAGTTTAATGAGTTTAAATTTAATGAGGTGATGATGTACTTTGATTTAACTGATCCTGACGAGCAAAAAGGGGCATACAGTAAATTGGTTGGTGGGATCACGCCAAGGCCTATCGCATGGATAAGCACGTTAAGTAGTGATGGCGTGGCGAATATTGCGCCGTATTCATTTTTTACCGTGGCAAGTGTAAACCCGCCAGTGTTGAGTGTGACTCAGGTAAATCCAGCTGAGAATCAAAACAAGGATACCTTAAACAATTTACTGGCCACAAAAGAGTGCGTTATCAATGTGGTCAGTCATAATCTGGTGGATCAAATGAATCAAAGTTGCGGTAATTTTTCTTCGCAAACTAGTGAATTTACGGCTGTGGGGATCGCATCATGTGCAAGTCAATCAGTAACTCCATTGGGGGTGGCAGCAGCTAAGGTTCGTTATGAATGTAGCTTACGTGACGTGGTCACTATTTCTGAACAAGCAGGTGGCGGGCAAATGATGTTATTAAATGTAGTTGGTATTTATATTGATGAAAGTGTACTTGTTAACGGCTATATTGACCCAAGAGCTATAAATACCGTTGGTAAAATGGGCGGAGATTACTTTACGACAACGCATGATTTATTTAGCTTGGCTAGGCCAGAGATTTAGCTGAAATTTTACGTTATTTTATGTTTATACCTTTTACGTATAGTAAAAACCGTGCAGTAAAAAGCCAAGTAATAATTACTTGGCTTATATACGGTTAATTTTTTAGCTTAGTTGAGTGCCATAGTGAGAGATATCTCAGCATTCATTAATTTTGAGATAGGGCAGCCTTGTTTGGTTTGCTCGCACAGTTTTTTAAATTCTGATTCAGCAATACCGGCAATTTTTGCCTCTACACTTAAGGCTATATGACTAACCTCAAAGCCATCATCCACTTCATCTAAACTAACCACTGCACTGGTGGTGATATCATCAGCAACGTAATTTGCTTCAGTTAACGCAAGTGATAGCGCCATACTAAAGCAAGCACTGTGCGCCGCAGCTATTAGTTCTTCTGGGTTAGTGCCCGCTTTATCTTCAAAGCGCGTATTAAAACCATAGGGCTGATTATCTAAAGCGCCGCTTTCGGTGCTAATTTGACCTTTACCAGATTTAATATCGCCAGACCAATGTGATTGTGCAGATTTCTTAATCGTCATACTCATCTCCTTTGTAATAATTTCGCTAACTGTGAAAAGATTTCACCTTTGCATAGCGAAATGGGCGGTTTATAGAGAGTGTTGCAACATAAGCACCAAGTTTACAAAAGTATTGAATGTTGAGTTACACGGATCCACTGACGATAAGAATGTGTAATAAATGAAATCAGCATGGCTAACTAAAAAGCGGTCCTTACTGACCGCTTGTTTATCAAAAAATTAAAGTGCCGATACGTAATCTGAAATTTCTTTACTAGCGGCGTTTTTGCTGTCATCACCACCTGGCATATTTAGGCCTTCAGCATAAATAAAGTCCACATCTTTGATACCTAAAAATGCAAAAAAGTCTTTTAGATACTTAGTTTGCGTGTCCATATCAGTACCTAAGTACATACCGCCACGAGCAGCAAGAATAACTACTTTAGTATTTTCAACTAACCCAACAGGGCCTGTTTCAGTGTATTTAAACGTAATGCCTGCGCGAGCAACACGATCGATCCACGCTTTTAATGTAGATGGAATACCAAAGTTATACATAGGGACGCCCATCACGATGAGCTTATTATTTTGCAGCTCAGTGACCAACTCATCAGAAATAGCAGCCAGTTTGTTTTGCTCATCGCTGCGTTGTGAAGGCTCTGTCATCCATGCGCCCATTTCAGCTTGAGTTAGGTGTGGTAATGGGTTTTCGGCAACATCCCGACGAGTCACTGTAATGTCAGTTTTTTGTGTAAGCTCAGCAATGAACTGTTCACTAAGCTGATGTGAATTACCGTTTTCACCGTTGAGTGATGAGTTGATTAATAATACGTTCTTCATAGCCGTTCCTTTAATTGTAAATTACTAATAAGAGCATATCCTTTTATATTACAAATTAACAATGCAATTTAATGGCTTAACCATTCGATTTAAGAGAATGTTTTAGTTTGCTGCTGAGTGGTTTTTGGTTATCAAATTGCGCTGTTGTTTTGCTACTACTGAAATGATGGCGATTACACTCTGCGATATTTGTTTGTCGTCGCCTTTTACTATTCTCTAAGTTAGCATCGAGATGGCACATTAAGCTTGCTACGTATATAAAGGTTAAAAAAATGTAATTGTAACTTTATTAATTATTTAAATAAGATTAAGCTCAAGGCACTAATACAATAAGCAATAACAACAATAAAAAGGAAGTTTAGTGATTGATATAATTAAACATACACCGCTGTGGGTGTTCGCGTTATTTGCCGGCCTGATTGTGCTTGGTGTCAAACAAACCCGAGCAAGAGAGGTCACGTTACGCAGTGTTTGTGTGTTACCTGTCGCAATGGCTGGCCTGTCAGTTTTTGGGGTGTACTCCGCATTTTCTGGTGTAATTGCATTAGCAGTTTGGTTTGTGTGTTTAGTACTTGGTTGGGGAGTCGCTCGTCAATTCGGTTTGCCAAAGGGAGTGCGCTACATAAGTGAGCAGCATGTGTTTCATATACCTGGTAGCAAAGTACCATTTATACTAATAATGGCCATTTTCTTTACTAAATATTGTGTTGGAGTGATGCTGGCAATACAACTAGCAGTTACGCAAAGTACAGAATTTATGGTTATTGTCAGCGCGATTTACGGTATTTTAAGTGGCATATTCTTAGCACGCGGCTTACAGATCCTGCAGGCGCGAAATAACCAAATAGATTTACAGCCAGCATAAGTAACAGCGCGGTTAGTCATACTAATCGCGCTGTTAGGTTTTCGTTAAAAGTCGCTTTTACTGTGGCGCTCGGCTAGTTGCTCATCTTCTGGGCCCCAAGTCCGGTTAACTCTACGACCACGCTTTACTGCAGGGCGGCGTTCAATCTGTTTTGCCCAGCGCATCACGTGGGTATATGATTCAACATCTAAAAACTCGGCGGCGTCGTATAAATATCCCAATACCAGCGAGCCATACCATGGCCAAATAGCAATATCTGCGATTGAATAGTCACTACCAGCCATGTAATCGTGATCACTTAAATGGCGGTTTAATACATCTAGCTGGCGTTTAACTTCCATCGTAAATCGGTCAATAGGATATTGCATTTTGTGTGGTGCATAGGCATAGAAATGACCAAAACCACCGCCTAAATAAGGTGCTGATCCCATTTGCCAAAATAACCAGTTACGGCATTCGGTTTTACTGGTGTGGTCGCTTGGCACTAGCGCATCAAACTTCTCTGCTAAGTATTGTAAAATAGCACCTGATTCAAACACCCGCGTTATAGGGGTCGTACTGTGATCCATCAGCGCTGGAATTTTTGAATTAGGGTTAACACCCACAAAGCCTGAGCCAAATTGATCGCCATCGCCGATTTTAATTAAAAACGCATCATATTCGGCTTCAGTGATACCAAGCTCTAACAGTTCTTCAAGCATGATGGTGACTTTTTGGCCATTAGGGGTTGCCAGTGAGTAAAGCTGAAGAGGGTGCTCACCAACTGGTAAATCTTGCTGGCGAGTCGCGCCTGCAATTGGTCGATTTATTTTTGCCCAGTCACCGCCACTTTCCGCGTCCCACTGCCATACTTTAGGCGGGGTATAGTTTTCGCTGTTACTCATCAAAACTCCTTAAACGTTGGTTACTTTAATTAAGGTTACGAACAACCCATCCTAGTTGATCATTTAGAGCAAGGGAAGCAAAGATAACTTTCATGAGTAATATGAAGATCATTTAGATGATGCAATGTTTATGTTGTCTCCGTTACTCAGCTTTAAATTACGACATTTAATCTTTGAGCCACTGAATACTTTCTATGAATTTGAACGACAATTGCGTTACCACATATCAATGAGTAATGTTATTAAATATGAGCTAAGCAGAGCTGCAGAGCTCATTCGTACAACTACGACCATCCCTTGATTGAGCATGACCACCAAAGCACTGATCACGCCGTTGTATTAGTGACAATGACGCTGAGATCATAAGGTATAATATAAACTGCCACGCCACGTAATAAGCATATCGTGTGTTTATTGGTTTACATCGCGGCTATTTTTTAAGTGTTTTTTGTATAATTAGAAGATAAACCTGCAACTACTTAACTCTATTTAATGGAGTAAACAAAAGTGTATTAATGCCACTTTATTTTATCCGGTTTAAGAATTGAAGACTCTACTTTTATTTGCTCGAGGTTGATCAATTGCTGCGTTTTTTCAGTGATGGCTACAAATAAATTATCATCGTAACAATCAATGTCGCTTAGTCCTACCCAAGCATTTCTTGTTGATTCTTTCGCTGCATACAAACAGTGATCGGCAATATCTACAACTCGTTCCCAATTTAAACTTTCGGGATTATTTATTGAAAAAGGAAAACTAGCATAGCCAATTGAGCATGTTTTTTTGATAATAGTTCCGTCATCTATGACAAAATTATGCATTTCAAACGATGCTCTTAATCTTTCCGCAAGTAGCGGTGCATTTTTTCGGTCGGTAAAGCGGGCAACTACTAAAAACTCTTCACCTCCCCACCTCACAAGATAGTCGGTATTTCTAAAAACGTGTTTTAAAATAGGTTTAATTTGCATTAATACGCTATCACCTGCGGCATGACCATAAAGATCATTTATTTGTTTAAAGTGATCTAGGTCGATTATAAAAAAGATTAAGTCTGATTCACTATGATTTTCAATATCATTATTTTGATCATGAGTGCGATATTTTCGTAGTACTAAGTCAATGTCTGTTTGCAAATTATTAGCGACAAATCGTCTGTTATTTAACCCTGTGAGTTCGTCGGTTACAGTAATTTTAGCTAGTTCTTCATTCGCTTTTTGTAAACCTAGTGTCCGTTCAGCCACTTTAATTTCTAATTGCTCATTTAGCTTCTTTATAAATATGACTTTTTTGCGTTGCGCGCGCACAAATAGCCAAATAATGAACAGGAGTAACGTGCAATAAAATGAGTATGCCCACCATGATAGCCATGGCGGTGGTAATACAGTGACTTTAAGGGCTACTCCTTTTTCGTTCCAAATGCCATATGGATTGCTGGCTTTAACGCGTAAAATATAATTGCCGGTTGGTAAATTGGTATATGTTGCGCGGCGGTTTTTATAAGTAGTTGTGATCCACTTTTCATTAAAACCTTCCATTTTATAGGCATATTGATTCTTTTTGGGATTGGAAAAATGCAGTGTACTAAATTCAAATGTTACAAGGTTTTGTTGATGAGTTAAGGTGATTGCAGAAGTGGAGTGAATTGGTTTTTCTAAAGAATAGCTACTATTAGGCGTGTTTTTAATTATGTCTGATTTTTTATCTAATGGTACTACATTGCTGATAGGTACGGATTGGTTAGATAGTAACATATCGGTAATAACAACCTTTGGTTGTTGGGTATCACTGATTATTTTATCGGGGAAAAAACGATTAAAACCATTGATCCCGCCAAAAAATAATTCACCGCGTTTATTTTTAAATGATGCATCAGCATTAAACTCGTTACTTTGTAATCCATCATCCATATTGTAATTTTTAAATGTTTTTGTATTAAAATCAAAGTTAGATAAACCAAGATTTGTGCTCAGCCAAAGACTGCCTTTATTGTCTTCTTCAATCCTATAAATAACGTTATTAGGTAGGCCATCTTTTTTCAGAAAACGAGTGAATTTACCGGTAGTTTTGTTGAATAAGTTAAGGCCACTGGCGGTACCTATCCAAATATTTCCTTTTCGATCTTCGGTAATCGCGTAGACAGTGTCATTACTTAAGCTGCTAGGATCTGTTGGCTGATGTTTGTAATTAATAAATTTTTCGGTGTTTGGATTAAAAACATTAAGGCCCTTCCAAGTCCCTAGCAAAAGATCACCTTGTTGATCTTCAGTGATCACCCGAATACTGTCATTACTTATGCTATTAGGGTTATCTGCTTGATAGCGATAATGAGTAAATTGCTCCGTAATTGGATTAAAGCGATTAAGACCTTTCCACGTGGCAAACCAAAGATCGCCATGCTGGTCTTCAGTAATGGCACTAACCGCATTATCACTTAGGCTGTTAGCATTGCTAGGATCATGACGATAGTGAGTAAATTCCCCTGTCATTGGATTAAAACGATTAAGGGCATTACCATCAGTGCCTATCCAAAGATTATTTTGGCGATCTTCAGTGATGGCATAGACTTTATCGTCGCTCAAACTGTTGGGATCATCTTCATTATAACGGTAATGAGAGAACTGCTCGGTGACGGAATCAAAGCGATTCAAACCGCCTCCCCAAGTTCCTACCCACAGTATGCCTCGACTGTCTTCGGTAATAGCGCGTATTATATTATTACTTAAACTGTTGGGTTTATTAGCTTGATGATGGTAGTGAGCAAATTGTTTAGTAAGTGAGTTTAAGCGATTAAGTCCGCCGCCATCGGTTCCTATCCAAAGATTACCCTGTTGGTCATAAGTGATGGCTCGAATATTGTCATTACTTAAACTATTTAGGTTTGTTGTCTGATTGCGATAGTGGGTAAATTTTTGGGTTTTTAAGTTGAGATAATTGAGTCCACCACCTAAAGTTCCTAACCAAAGGTTACCTTCTTGATCTGCGGTAATGGCTGCTATTTCATTATGGCTCAGACTCTTGGGCACAGTTGCATTATGGATATAGCGAGTAAATTTATCGTAAGTGATATTAAAATAATTAAGGCCGCCACCCTTTGTTCCTACCCATAGATTACCTTGTTTATCTTCAAGAATGGCACTGACAGCATTATTACTTATACTATTAGGGTTTGTTGCTTGGTGTTTGTAATGAGTAAATTGTTCAGTGATAGGATTAAAACGATTTAAGCCGCCACTCCACGTGCCTACCCATAGGTTTCCTTGTTGATCTTCAGTAATAACACTAACAGCATCATCACTTAAGCTTGCAGAGTTTGCTTGCTGATGACGATAATGAGTAAATTGTTCGGTGACAGGATTAAAACGGTTAAGGCCTCCACCGTCTGTCCCCACCCAAATATTTCCCTGTTTATCTTGCGTAACAGCATGCACGGTATCATTACTTAAACTGTTTAGATTTGTTGCTTGATGGCGATAATGCGTAAATTGTTCAGTTGTAGAGCTAAAGCGATTTAGGCCACCACCTCTGGTGCCGATCCAAAGATCGCTCTGTTGATCTTCAAAAAGAACAGTTACATAATTATTTGAGAGTGAGTGGAGATTATCTAAACTATTTTTGAAAACTTTAAACTCATAACCATCATAACGGGCCAAACCCTCTTCAGTACCAACCCATAAAAACCCTTTACGATCTTGTAACACCGCTTTCGCGCTGCTTTGAGGTAAGCCATCTTTGATAGATAGACGTTCAAAATGAACTGATGGCGCGTTAGCAAAAGCAAATGACATTGCAAATATGAGTGCTAACAAAACTATGCTCAGGTGTTTAATTATCTTTGTCAAAAATAGGACTCCGATCTACTATGTTTTATGGCTAAATAATTCTTAAAAAGAGTAATAATCAGCTAATAGCTACTCTTGATTGTAGTTATTTACCTGTTGAGCCATCGTTTACGCTAGGAAAATAGCAGCTTCGATTCATAATCATACTTTGAGAGTTATACACGAAGAAATAGTTTCTTGTTAAGGTATTGCTTTAATTATAGGTTCTATAACCGAGTGTAGTTAGTTATTAAGTAAATTTAAGTAGCTTAATCATTAAAAAGGCTCAACATTATTGACAAAGTATAATAATTTAGCAGTATCGATATCTGATTAATAGCTAGCAAAATGCTGAAATCACTAATACAAGATTGCGGTTTCATTCAGACTCGGGATAAAACAAACCTGCAGCTAAAGTTGGTTCCATATCGATTGAGCGCCCCTAATTTACTCGAAGTTTGTTACCTGTTCAGCAATAATTATGGTTATTTTGCTGTACCGCCCACGATTATAGTTATTGCCAAGATGGTACATATGAGCAAAGGCATATTGTTGATAATGGACTTCGTGAATGTGTAGCTGAAGTAAGCGAGGTGTAAATAGCACAACTCATGCTCGCGGTGTGCGTGTTGGCGGTAGTCCATATTCTCCAACAACATTTAGATGGGGTTATGGTTGGCCTTATCCTTTTGGATATAAAGCGCTAACCGAAATTGAGAAAGCGCAAATTGAATTAATCCGAGATAATGACGGTTAATATTTTATCTTTA
The DNA here is from genome assembly GCF_014163545.1 of Pseudoalteromonas sp. SR45-6. Classification (NCBI taxonomy): domain Bacteria; kingdom Pseudomonadati; phylum Pseudomonadota; class Gammaproteobacteria; order Alteromonadales; family Pseudoalteromonadaceae; genus Pseudoalteromonas; species Pseudoalteromonas sp. SR45-6. Next base: position 78,008 of record NZ_JACJDM010000003.1, on the reverse strand, counting down.
ACCTTGCTAACTTTAAAGCTTGTAACTTGCGCTTTTCTTATCTTGTTTTGCTAAATAATAGCCAATAAGAATACCAGCGAGTGCGCCAAACAGGTGGCTTTCAAATGACACATGGGGACGCTGTGGCAAAACACCCCAAATTAAACCACTATATAAAAATACCACCGCGACACTAATAGCAATGGCCTTAAATGACCGATGCATAATGCCGTAGCAAATTAAAAAGCCCCACAAGCCATAAAGTACACCGCTCAGGCCAACGTGAATATTAGCGCGACCAAATAGCCAAACCAGTAATCCTCCAACCACAGCAGTAAAGATAAATACAGCCCAAAACCGTTTGACGCTATATTGGCAGACTAGCCAGCCAAGCACTGCAAATGGGATTAAGTTACTAAGCAAATGTGCCCAGCCGCCATGTAAAAAAGGCGCGAAAAAAATACCCGTTAAGCCACTTAGACTGCGAGGGTAAATACCTAATCCATTTAAGTTAACGCCTGGTAAGCTATTAATAATTTGCAGTAAAACACACAATAAAATAATACCAATAAGCGTAAAGCGTTTACTGACTAGAGGGGGAATGCTCAAAGAGCTTTTTGGGTTTGCCATACATCACTTAATTTTTAAATATGTTTGACTGAGTATACCTATCCTGATGCTTAATTGAAAAGCCTTGCTGGGTTAAGCAAGGCTTTAGTTACAATATTAAAGAATTAGCCTAATTGGGTCAGCAGTTTTTGCGCTGCAAGCTCAGAGCTGGCAGGATTTTGACCGGTGATCAATAAGCCATCGACTAATGCGAGCACACCCCAATCATCCGTTTTTTGGTAATCACCGCCTTTTTTGATCAGCTCATCTTCTACCAACAATGGAACAATGTCAGTAAGTTGCACTGCGGCTTCTTCACTGTTGCTAAAGCCAGTTACTTTCTTACCTGCAACCAATGCACTGCCATCTGAATTTTTAGCATTTAAAAACACGGCACTTGCGTGGCAAACAGCTGCAACAGGTTTTTCTGTTTTGATAAAGTCTTCAATCAATGAAATTGAGTCTGTATTGTCAACTAAGTCCCATAATGGGCCATGACCGCCTGGGTAAAATACGGCGTCAAAGTCGCTGGCATTCACATCACCAAGCGCTTTTGTATTGGCCATCAATGTTTGTGCTGCACTGTCGTTATCAAAACGTTTTGTAGCATCTGTTGCGGCATCAGGTGCGGCGCTATTTGGATCAATCGGTGGTTGCCCGCCTTTTACTGATGCGAGTGTAACCTCAGCACCGGCATCAATAAATGCATAATAAGGAGCCGCAAATTCTTCGACCCAAAAGCCCGTTTTATGACCGGTATTGCCAAGCTCTGCATGAGAGGTAAGAACCATAAGTATTTTTTTAGCCATAACCATATTCCTTCTGATGATTTAAATTTTTAATTTATCTTACTAACTACTATATGCACTAAGGTTACTTTAAACAACGATGATAAATTCAACTTTATTGGTTTAATAATTGATACAATAAAGTAAGTCAGTATAGGAGATCTTATGAAGGTATCGTTTGAGCAACTCAAAAGTATGGTGGTATTTGCACAAATTGTAGAGCAGGGCAGTTTAACGGCGGCCGCCAAACAATTGGGGTTTACTCGTGCAGTGGCAAGTTATCACTTAAAAAAATTAGAAACCCAACTGGAAGTGACGCTGCTTAATCGTTCAACGCGAACTATGGCACTGACCGAAGCGGGGATTGCGTATTATGAGCGCTGCAGAATTATTACTGAGCAAGCTAATGCGGCTAAACAGCAAATAGAAAATATAAAAAGCGAACCACAAGGCTTACTTAAAATTAGCTGCCCGGTGAATGTCGGTATGCAGTTGGTTGTGCCTGCAATCAATGATTTTAAACGTCAGTATCCCAAAATCGATATTGATTTACAGTTAAGTGATGAAGTGATTGATATTATTAAAAATGGCTTTGATTTTGCGATTCGCGGTGTGGCGCTTAGTGACTCCAATTTACAAGCGACTAAACTCACTACTATGAGTACCTGTATTTGTGGTTCGCCAGATTATTTTGCCCATTACGGTAAACCTAAAACTCCAGCGCAATTAAGCGAACATCAATGGGTGGTGTATCAGCTCGGCAGTAAAACATTAACGCTACAAAAAGATGGTAAAAAGCATAACTTAACTATGCAAGGTGGTTTAAGGACTAATAACGCTGCTGCGCGAACTGCTTTTGTTGAAGCAGGCCATGGTATCGGGCGTATTCCACTTTACGATGCATGGCCAAAAGTTCAAGTTGGGCTATTGGAAATTATACTCGATGACTATAAAAGTAAAGATATAGAACTTTACGGCGTATTTCCACCCGGCGGCGCCGATTCTAAGAAGTTGCGCTTATTTATCGATTATTTAAAGGATTATTTTATAAAAAGGCATACCGCATTGGGTATGCTTAAAAATGTCTAATTTATGGCTTACAAAGTACGGTTAAATAATGCAACGGCTTGCTGGTACATGGTGATTGCTAGTGCGCCGTCGTATCGCTCACCCTCATCACGCATAAAGGCATGTTGGGCGTTAACTTCTTGCCATTGGTAATTAATACCCGTACTAACAGCTTGTTGATAAATTTTGTCGCGACCTTGTTGTGGCACATGGGGGTCTTGCTTTCCCCAAATAAAGTGAATCTCACCTTGTATATCAGCCATGCGTTCAAACGAGTTATTACCGGCTTGTGCGGGGAGTGTATCGCTATGAATGTCGGTGGCATATAAGCAAAATGCGGCTTTTATGTGTGGGTTTAATGCGGCTCTATAAGCTAAGTGACCGCCAATACAGACACCCATAGTACCTACAGAGCCGGTGCAATAGTCTTGTGTTTGTACAAAGTCGATTAACGCTTGGGTATCGCTGTCGTGGGATTCAAGCGGTTTTGCCCATTTATCGTTATTGCCTTTATCTTTACCCGCATCATCATAGGCAAGCACTGTCCCGATAGGGTTTAGCTCATGAAACACTTCTGGCACAAGTACTACAAAACCATGGCTTGCTAAAAGTGCAGCGCTGCGAGCAATAGGCGCGGTTTGCTGAAATATTTCAGAATAAAAAATAATCGCGGGAAATTGCCCTGACATTTCGGGGCGGTAAACCGTGGTGCGCATTAAACCTGTTGGGGTAGGCAAGTCTGCATGGTGGTGTTGGATGATCATAAAAGCGCTCAGTTAAATAATATAAAATATATGGTAACTGAGCGCGATAAAATAAACACGCCTTAAAGTTTAAATACTTGCAGGCATTTTATTACAGCTAGCATAGTAACTTACGGTTGCTGGCCAATCGGAAAATATCCCCATGACCCCCACTTCTTGTGCTAAAACATCAACCACAGTTAACATGTCGCCATCGTTATCTATAACATCACTAATAGATTGATAATAATAACCGCCGCCTTCATTTAGAGGGCCAGAGCGTTCAAGGCTCCATGCAATAATATTAAGCCCTGCGGCCTTAGCATCTATAGCGTACTGTGAGGGTACAATATTACTGTCGTTATCTATGGTTAGCAGCATCCAAATAGGGGGCGCTATAATTTTAACGCCATCAGTAGCTAGCTCTGCCATGCTTGGCTGCCATGTTGCTGCGTTATTAGGATCAAACCCTGCATTGCTGTCGCGACCATCCAAATACACACTTTGCGCTGCAAATTCAGGATTAGTGCTAATCCAATATTCTACGTCGGCTAGGTTAAATGATTGCGGATAAACATGGTTTGCGGGTACGTCCATTTGCGTGTATTCATCCAGCATTTTTTGTGCATATTGCGCTTGAGTCATACCATTAAAAGGCATGCTCACTTGAGGCGATTTCAGCTCTGGGGTCATTTTTACACCCAGCTCTTTAAATAGCGCAATACTTTGTTTATGAGTCATGAGTGTACCTGAGGTGGCGTATAAATCAGTGCGCCAACTCGGTGTTCCATTCATATAATCGTTAACATTGGTGGCATTGGTGTTCGCGCCATCCATTTTACCCTCAAGGGTTAAAAATTCCGCCAGGCTAATATCGCTGGTGCAACATTTAGCTGTAGCGGGTGTGCCACTGTTAGGATCCGCTGGCGTAAATGGCACACTGCATTTAGCGGCAAGTTCTGGGATCGCTAAAATATTAGTGGTGGTATGTAAATCGCATTGTGAATGGCGGCATACCAGCTCTTTATCATTTGTAAACGTCACATCGCACTCGACAATGCCAGCGCCCATACGAGCTGCTGCAATGTAAGATTCTTTAGTGTGCTCTGGGTATTGCATAGGTGCACCGCGGTGACCAATTGAAAAATCAGTACGATAAAAAGGGCCGTCTTTGCACGATTCTAATTTTGTTTTTAGTGCGCTGGTGGCCATATCGTCAATTAAGTAGTCGGGGCGAGCACCGAGTTGAATATTCGTACCTTGCGCGACTTCAACAATAACCGGGGTAGGAACTTTAACAATTTCAACCTCAGTGTTGGTAACAACCACTTCTTTTTCGACTATTTCTACATCGTCATCGCAGCCAGCGAGTGTAATTAATAATAAACAACTAGTCAGTAAAGGTGTGTGCTTCATTATTTTTCCTTAAAAATCAAAGTGGACGCTACCTTACTAATTATTAGTGACAGTTTAACTACAGGGTAACTAATTTACTCTTTTAGCCATTATTTGGTTTATCACTAAGGCAAATAGCATAACCCCCGCGCCAATACTTAATCTGAGTATGTCCGCGTCTCTATTCCAAATAAGTACATTAACAACAATGCCTGCAGGAATAAGCAAGTTGTTCATCACCGCCAGTGCGCCCACATTGACAAGTGTGGCGCCTTTATTCCACATAAAATAGCCAACACCAGATGCCACAACTCCTAAATAAATCAATATGCCCCATTGTGTTGAGGTGCTTGGTAATTTGTTTGAGTTACCAAATAAGACATAACAGCTACTTGCAACAATCAGTGCACCAATAAAAAACCAGCCAAATACAGTTTTATCATCAAGCTGCTTACCCAGCATTAAGCGTTTGTAGGTTACTTGTCCTACAGCAAAACTAATATTAGCGCCTTGTACCAGTAATAATCCGACTAAGAAGTTACTGTCTAAGTTTTCATAGCGAATAGTAATTGCACCCAGCACGGCAATAAAAGCGACTATAAAAAACTGTGGGTTAAAATACTTGTTGCACGCATCGTTTAATAACGTGATGTAAAGCGGGGTCATTACGGTAAATAGCAGTACTTCAGGCACACTTAAGAATAAAAATGAGTGGTAATAAAAGCTATACATAATACCGAGTTGTACTGCGCCGATCAGCATGAGTTTGCAAGCAAGTGGGGGAGGTGTTCGTTTTAAAAACGGTAAAAATAGCAGTGTGGCTAGGGCTACGCGAATTAATACACTAAACCAAGCATCAACTTGACCTGCTAAATATACGCCAATTAAACTAAATGAAAACGCCCATAATAGAGTGACGGCAAATAAGTAGCCCATAGTGCTTACTCCAAACTAAAAGCGCGAGTGTATACTACAAAGAGTATTAAAGGGAGTGGCTCAGTGAAGTAACCTGAGCCCGGTGATTAATTTACTGTTGTGAACTAACGAATTGCTTGGCATCTACTTTTAGCTGTTCAAGTGCTGCTTGATTGTAATAACGACTATGAGAAATAACCCCAGTGAGCTTTTGCGTGTTACGTACATCAATTAATGGGTTATCAGTTAAGAAAATGATATCGGCGGTTTTGCCTTCTGTAAGTTCTCCAAACTGCGCCGTTTTACCTAAAAACTGTGGTCCAGCAAGTGTTGCTGATTGCAATGTTTGTAATGGCGTTAAGCCATAATCACTAAAAATAGCCAGCTCTTGATGAAGAGATAAACCTGGGTAAATATACGAATTTAAAAATCCAGCGTCGGTCCCAGCAATAATTGATACGCCAGCCTGTTGTGCTAAAGGTAGTAATTGAGCTGTTTTAACAAAGCGTTCTTTACGTTGTTTGATTTGATCTTGGGTATCTTTATTGGCTCTGTCTACACGCCATTGGTAAGTGGCTTTAAGACCTTTACCTAAATAATTTAAAAACTCATCATCTTGATGGTTATCTTCATCAATATAAGCGGTGATTTGACCACCAATTAAAGTAGGTACTACGGCCGTGTTATTTTGAGCTAACACGGCGTATTTATTTAAAGCTGTTTGGTTATCAATATTTGCTGTAATAATTGGCAAAGCACTGCGGTAACTCAGTTCACCTGAAGCCACTTTTGCTGATATTTCAGGTTCATTAATTGCTGCGGCTTTTAACAAGTAGGTCATATGCTCAATGGCATCTAACCCTGCATTTGATACATCTGTAACTGATAGCGAAAACGGAATATGACCAGATATTTGGTAGCCACGTTTTTTCACTTCTTTAACTGCTTTTAAATAAAGTTCAGGTGTTAATGCACTATCGGTGATTTTCACAAAATCCACATTCATAGCATCAAGCGTATCGATAGCAGCATTCATTTCCTCGACAGTTTCAACTTCTAAGTCGCCAGGCCAAATAGAGTCTTTACCTTCGAGTTTGGGCCCTGATGTATAAATGGTCGGGCCAACTAATTGGTTATTATTAATTTGCTCTCGCCAGCTTAAAACTGACTCACTTAAATCAGCAGCAGCATCACGTACTGTAGTAATGCCATACGCGAGGTAAAGTGGTAACAGGGCTTTGTTTTCGGCTATAAGCGCTTCACCGCCGCCAAAATGGACATGCATATCCCAAAGGCCTGGCATTAAAAATTGATCATTAGCATCAATGTAATTCTCAGTAATGTAGTTATTTTTTAGTGAGTTGTTAGCGCGCTTTATGATCACACCATCGCGAATAGCAAGGGATTGTTCAACGCTGAGTTGTCCGGTTGTTACGTCGATGATCGTCGCATTAGCGATCACTATATCGGCGTGCTCAGTTGGCTCTGTAGCACATGCACTTAGTAGTAAGCAAGTTGAAAATAAAAGTATATTTTGCATTGTGTAACCTAAATTTTTTATTTAGATTAGCATATATATCTTCTGTAAGGTGTTGATTTTAGTTAGAAGGTAACAAGATTAGGATGAATAATGGCGATAAAAAATGAGAGCCCATTACGGACTCCCATTATAATTAGTTTGGTTTACTTAACTAAACCACGGCGCTTAAGTAGGGCGTCGGTAGTTGGCTTTTGACCACGGAACTCAATATAGCTTTGCATTAAGTCGCGACTGTTACCTTTTGATAAAATCTCTTTGCGGAAGCTATCACCGTTGTCACGAGTTAAGCCGCCTTGCTTTGTCATATGCGCAAAGGCATCAGCTGCAAATACTTCAGTCCAAAGGTATGCATAGTAACCTGCTGAATAGCCACCAGCAAAGGTGTGGCTAAAGTAGCAAGACTTATAACGCGGTGGTACTGGGTAGTAAGCAATGCCGTGTTTCTCTAACGCGTCATGCTCAAATTTTTGTACATCAGTTATTTTCTTATCAACACCAAATGAATGCCATTCCATATCAAGTAATGCTGCAGCTAAATACTCAGTGGTACCAAAACCTTGGTTGAAGTTTTGTGACTCAAGTACTTTGTCGAGTAATTCTTTAGGAATTGGTTCACCCGTCTTGTAATGCTTCGCGTAGTTAGCAAGTACAGTTGGTTCGATGTTCCAATCTTCGTTCGCTTGTGACGGGAATTCAACAAAGTCACGAGCTGTTGCAGTGCCTGCAAGGCTTGGGTATTTTACGTCTGAGAACAAACCGTGTGCCGCATGACCAAATTCATGGAACATAGTCGTAACTTCGTCAAAAGTCATCAGTGTTGGCTGACCATCTGCAGGTTTAGGAATGTTTTGCGCGTTATAAATTACAGGTTTTGTGCCTTTTAAGCCACTTTGGCTAACATATGCACTCATCCAAGCACCGCCACGTTTACCCTCACGAGCATAAGGGTCCATGTAGAATAAACCAATAGAACTACCATCGGCGTTGAACACTTCAAACGCCATTACATCTTCGTGATAAAGTGGTAAATCTTTACGCTCTTTGAAAGTAATGCCGTATAGTTTTTCCATCGCAAAGAATAAACCGTTATGGATCACTGATTGCATTTCAAAGTATGGCTTAACTAAAGCAGGATCTAGGTCGTACTTAGCTTGGCGCACTTTTTCTGAATAGAATGCCCAGTCCCATGGTTGTACAGTAAACTTTTCGCCTGATGCATCAATTACTTTTTGAATTTCAGCAGCTTCAGCTTTTGCTTTATTTACGGCTTTAGGTGCTAAGTCATCTAATATGCCATAAACGTTTTCAGTGGTTTTAGCCATACGTGTGGTCATTACATATGAAGCCCAATTTTTGTAGCCAAGTAGTGCTGCTTTTTGAGCGCGCAAATTGGTTTCTTTGATAATGATAGGGCCATTGGTATTTTGCGCACGAGTCGTTGATGCTTTAAAAATACGTTCACGTAACTTACGGTTTTCTAGGCTGCTGAGAATCGGCTGTTGCGTGGTGTTCACCAACGTGATCATGTAGCCTTCTTTACCTGCTTTTTTAGCGGCAGCGGCAAGGCTTGCTATTTCAGCGTCAGAAAGGCCAGCAAGTTCGCTTTTATCGGTTACTAATACAACGTCCTCTTTAAACGATTTTAATACGTTTTGCGAGAAGGCTGTTGATAACTTAGCAAGCTCTGCGTTGATTTCACGCATTTTGGCTTTTTGTGCTTCATCTAATTTTGCACCAGCGTTAACAAACTTAGTGTAGTAAAACTCAACTAAACGCTGATCTTCGGCATTTAACTTCGCTTTATTGCCATTAATGGTTTCAACACGTGAAAATAATGCTTTGTTAAGATAAATGTCATCAGAATGCGCAGATAACACTGGGGCCATTTTTGCTGCAATACGTTGATACTCATCATTAGAGATCAAACCAGATAAGTTATAGAAAGCGGTTGAAACGCGATCAAGCAATTCGCCAGATAGTTCTAATTCAACTAAGGTGTTTTTAAATGTAGCTGGAGCTGGGTTGTTAGCGATAGCCGTGATTTGCGCTTTTTGCTGCGCAATACCTGCATCAAATGCCGGTTCATAATCACTGGTACCAAATTTATCAAATTCTGGTGCCATATATTGTAATGGACTTGGTTTCATTAATACGTTGTCTACATTGGCTGTTTGTACTTGAGTCGTTTGCTCTTTTGTATCTGCATCGTTTTGCGAACTACAAGCAGATAATAATAATGCACTAGCAATTGTAGTTGCTATAAGGGTCTTACGCATGAGAACTCCATAAAATAGGTGAGCCTTGAAAAACAGGCGAGACATAAAACACCCATAACTTAGCAAATTTTCATGTATATACAACTAAGTTTATCGGTTTAAGGTGGGGATTGAGCGCAAAAAACGTGTTTTTAGGTAAAAATAGTGCAAATCGAGAAATAGTAGCCTTAAACAGTAGGACGTATTAAAGCTACTACAGGTTGGTACTTAATTGAGAATTTTGGTTTATATTGCATGCGCGAAGTAGCAAAATTAGTTGTAACCTAAAACAAACTTTTTTTCGCTACCAAAACTTGCCGGTTGCTGGTGACCAAACTCTTTGTTAATGCAATTAAGAGTATGTTCTTGCTCTGCAAGCACAGACAAAATTTTATTGCGGTATTCAATACTTGATTCAAACAGTTGCAAATCAACTAAAGGTTGTAGCGTGGCTAATTTTTGATTTAAGGTCAGTTGTGACATCATTCGTTCCTCGTGCTTTATTTAAGCTTACAGTACTTATATAGCATTACCTGTAAGAAAATGTTAATGATTTGTTCATAAAAAACATATTGAACTTTAACTTCTCCGTAAATGCCATTATGGCGTGCTAAACTTACTTAACCCTGAATAGCTATTTGTTTTATTAATTTTGGAAAAAGTATGACGTTAGAGTCAATCTCTCATTATTTATCGTATGTAATTTTTAGCTATAACAATATCGAAATTACTGTAGCTAAAGTTATTCAAGTGCCTTTGATACTCTTTGCCATGTGGTTTGTGGTTACATGGATTGGTCGATTAATACGAAAAACTCTTCTCGCACGTAAAATGAACCCTGATGCGGTGCATTTATTTACCCGTATTTATTTAGTGTTAAGTATCGCAATTTTAATATTTACCTCCCTTGAAGTGTTAAATATTCCGTTAACAGCATTTGCCTTTGTTTCTGGCGCTATAGCTATTGGTGTAGGATTCGGGGCACAAAATATCATTAATAACTTTATTAGTGGCTGGATTTTAATGTGGGAGCGGCCAATTCGTATTGGAGATTTCTTAGAAGTGGGCAACGCCAAAGGGGTGGTTGAAACGATTAATACTCGCTCCACGCGCATTCGTCGCAACGATGGTGTGCACATGCTTATACCAAACAGTCAACTACTCGAAAACACAGTGACGAATTGGACCTTGATTGACCGCAATGCTCGTTCGTCTGTCAGTGTTGGTGTGGCATATGGATCAGATGTATTGTTAGTTGAAAAACTGATCAAAAAAGTGTTGAGCGAACATCCTGCAATACTCCCGACGCCGGCATCTTCAGTGTTATTTGATGATTTTGCTGAAAGCTCTTTAGTGTTCAATGCTATTTTTTGGGTTTGTGCTGAATCAGAAACCATGTTGCGCCAAGTCCGCAGTGATATTCGTTTTAGTGTATATAAAATATTTGCTGAGCATAATGTCGTTATTTCTTTCCCACAACGCGATATACATATTGATGGTGAAATTGCATTAAGGCGGGGACGAGCAACGAAATAAATCCAGCGGTACCGGTATCGTCTTGCAGAAGTAATTTGCTGCAACGAGTAGCAAATTACTTCGTTTTTATTGATGAGTTATTGCTGTTGTGCCATCTTTCTTAGCTTTAATGAAAATAATACAATTAAAGCACCAAATAGTACGGCGTAAGTGGCGACTAACCAAAGTAAAGTATGGATCCCTGCGCTAGGATTAAAGATTAAATATAAACCAAATAATACTGATATTGCCCCAGTAATAATTAATATCCACTCATTAGATATCTCCGCTCTTAATTTAAGCGCAATTAAAATTTCAACAGCGCCAATCGCTATGGCCCACGCAGCGACATAATAAAGTAATAGTATCGCGGTAACGTTTGGTGCAAATAGGGTAACTAGTCCTGCGATGATTGATAACACCCCACCGGCCAATAACCAGCGCCAATAGGGATTGTGTTGCTTAGAGTTCCAAGCAACCCATGTTCTTAGCATGCCATCAAATAAAAAATAGCCCGCAAAAAATAACAACATAATACTCAGAGATGCATTGGGTGCAAACCAAGTAATAACGCCAAAAATAATTGCAATGAGGCCGCGTACTAACAGTACTGACCAGTTTTTTGAAAGTGTGGTGGTTAGATCCATCTTAATCCTTAATGATTAGCTCTGTCGTGTTTATATACATTAGCATAAGGTATGATTTATCAATAAAATATATCGATTAACTTTGCAGAAGCATTGTATAGCAGAATTAAATTTGGCTATGCTATGTTTACTCAATGATCATTATAGTCACTTAGCGGCTCCCACTTGTGATACCTGCTACATTTACAACCACTTTATTGACAGGACAAATGTCCGTATAAAATAAATATAATTGCATAAAATCTCTCAAGTTCGCTTATTGTGCCGTTATTTGTTGTAAAAAGTTTATATTATTGTACATATTAATGCAGCAAAAGTGTCACACAATGCTATAATCTTCAGCGTTCGTTCAGCCTCTTTACTTCGTTTTGCACTCTCGACAAAGAGGTCCGCGCAGCTTAACTTAAGGCGCGAAAAATTGGCCGAGCCCGCCGAGTGAATTTGGCGCAACACATCAACCGTTGAATAAGAGTGCACTAAAAAGGTTAAACCCCGACATGAAAGCAATGAAAAGATCTACGTTAGCAACCCTAATCAATGCAACGTTGTTCTCTGCCGTAGCAGGTACTTCATTTACAACTCTTGCTGCTGATGAACAAGCTCCAACTGCGCAAAGCAAGCAATTAGAAGTTATTCAAATCACTGCGCGCAAGCGTGTAGAAAACGCACAGGAAGTACCTGTCGCTGCTTCTGCTTTACAAGGTGATAGCCTTGATGCTGCCAGTTCTGCCGGCATGGATATTCGTTTTTTAAATGCAAAAATTCCAAGCTTAACTGTAGAATCTTCATTTGGTCGCTCATTCCCACGTTTTTATGTTCGTGGTCTTGGTAATTCAGATTTCGATTTGAATTCATCACAACCAGTATCCCTAGTGGTTGATGAAATTGTTCAAGAAAGCCCTATTTTAAAAGGTTTTCCTATATTTGACACGGGCCGCGTAGAAGTTCTCCGTGGACCACAAGGCACCTTATTCGGTCGTAATACCCCAGCTGGTTTAGTTAAAATTGATTCAGCTCGCCCAAGTCAAGATTTTGAAGGTTATGCAGCCTTATCATATGGTTCGTTCAATTCAATTGACTTCGAAGGGGCTGTAAGTGGTGGCTTAACTGATAACTTATCAGCACGTGTTTCTCTATTACGTCAAGAGCGCGATGATTATATTGATAATCGCTTAGCAGGCAATGAGATTGATGACGTAACAGGAGGTTATCAAGAAACTGCCGCGCGTATCCAATTCTTATATGAGAAAGATGATTTCAGTGCATTATTGAATTACCACACTCGTGACTTAAATGGTAAGCCAATTGTATTTCATGCAAATGCAATTGAAACAGGCACAAATAACCCGCGCCCGGGCTTTGATCCTGAAGTGATATATCAAGATACTGTGCAATTTGCTACACAGAATGTAAATAGCCAAGGTGCTAGCTTAAAGCTAGAGTACAGTTTTGCTGATTACACGTTGACATCGATCAGTGGCTGGGAAAGTGCAGAAATTTTCTCTCGTGCTGATGTAGATGGTGGTTTTGGTTGTGGGAATACTTTTGTTCCTGGTTGCCCAACACCAGAAATGGGACCTGGTTTTATTTTCTTAGCGTCTGAAACCGCTGATGCCCTTCCAGATCACAATCAATATACACAAGAGCTACGTTTAGCAAGTGATTTTGCTGGTGACTTTAATTACCAAGTTGGTGCTTTTTATTATAATGAAGAGCAAGTGATTGAGACTTACGGTTACGATGGGTTAGGTGCAAACTTCTTAACTGGCTATGTTCGCCAAGATCAAGACACAACAGCATGGGCTGTATTTGCATCGAGTGAATATCAATTAACTGAGAAGTTAGAAATCACTGCTGGTTTACGTTACTCAGATGATAAACGTGACTTTACAGCGTCACGTTACGCATCTCCAGAGTCGGCAGTTGCTAATTTAACTAAGTCAGTTGCACCAGAAGATAGCCATGTATCATGGGATTTAGCTGCTGCGTATAAATATTCTGATGATATAAACTTATTCGTTCGTGCTGCAAATGGTTTTCGTGCACCGAGCGTTCAAGGTCGTATCTTATTTAGTGATGATGTAACGGTTGCTGATTCTGAAACAATTAACTCAATTGAAACGGGTATTAAATCAGACGTGCTTGACGGTCGTGGACGTGTCAATGCTACTGTTTTCTATTATCAAATGGATGATCAACAGTTAACAGCTGTTGGTGGTGACTCGGGAAATTCAGCTCGTTTGTTGAATGCTGATAAAACTGTTGGCTACGGTTTTGAAGTTGATACTCAATGGGTATTGACTGATGAATTTGATGCAACTTTTAACTTCAGTTATAACAATACTGAGCTGCAAGATGATGATTTATATTCGCAAGGCTGTTTTGCTTGTACGATTACTGATCCGCTAACAAACCAAGGTTATAGTTTAGACGGTAATAGCCTGCCACATGCGCCGGAGTGGATTGCTAACTTTACTCTACGCTATACTAAAGAGCTTGGCGATGGTGAGTTTTATGCGTTTACAGATTGGTCATACCGTAGTGAAATTGATTTCTTTTTATATGAATCAGTGGAGTTTACTGGTGAAGCATTATTAGAAGGTGGCTTACGCGCGGGTTATAAGTGGTTTGATAATAACTACGAATACGAAGTTGCGGCATTTGCACGTAATATAACCAATGAGCAAGTATTCATCGGTGGTGTAGATTTTAGCAATAACTCTGCAATTGTTAATGAGCCTCGCTTTATTGGCGCTGAATTTAAAGTTAACTTTTTCTAAGTAGACTTTATAATTGCTAATATTAAAAGCCCGCACATGTTGCGGGCTTTTGTATTGTAAAACCTGATTTATAACTGCTAAAGTAGCGACAATTAAATTTAACAAGAGAAGAACAATGGCTGGATTTTGGAACTACCGAGTGATTTTTTGTGAAGCAACTAAAGATGAAGCGGCGCAATATCAAATACATGAGGTTGAATATAACCTAAATGGTAAAGTAACGAATTGGTCAGAAACGGGCGCAGCGCCTTTTGGCAACACCTTAGATGCGTTACGAGATGACGCAGAGCGTTTAAAAACAGCATTTGAAAAACCTGTACTAAAAGTTGTTAGAAAAGAACGTGGCTACGAGTTGGTAGATGTTGAAACGGGTGAAGAAGCATTTGCAGAGCCGCCAGCAGGTTTAACAGCATAAGTATTAAACCAAAAAGGTGCTATGAGCGCCTTTTTTGTTGCTGAAAAATAAAGGAATGAGGATGACATTAAAAGCAGTATTATTTGATATGGATGGCACTTTAGTTGATTCAGAAAGTGTCCACTTTAACTGTTGGAATGATGTTTTAGCACCGTTTGGCGTGCGCTATGAAGAAGATGATTTTTGCCAACGTTTTTCAGGTCGACCGACCTTAGATGCGGCAATTGAAGTGGTTGAGCAATATAACTTATCGGTTTCACCGCAGTGGTTAGCGCAGGCTAAATATGATGCATTCGAGCAATTTGTTACCACTAATTTACCTCCTTTAATGCCTTTTGCCGAAGAGGTATTAGAGGCAGTGAAGCAAAGCGATCTTAAAATGGCATTAGTGACGGGTAGTTCACGCCATGAGGCGTTACCTATCTTAAAAGGCTATGGCTTTTATGAATGGTTTGACTGCGTAGTGACTAAAGACGACGTGCAAAATCCAAAACCTGCGGGAGACCCTTATTTACTTGCACTGACAACATTAGGGATTTCTGCAGAGCAAGCAATTGCTGTTGAAGATACACACACCGGCGTTACAGCAGCAACTAATGCAAACGTACCTGTGGTTGCAATACCGAATAAACACACTCTAGGCCACGATTTAAGTTTAGCTGTTTCTCGCATGGATAATTTACAGCAGCTATGGCAATGGGTACAAACTAAGCTATAGTTTAGTCTGCTTGGTGATAAACAAGGAGACCGATATGCTTAAAGGACTAACAGTATTATGGTTGCTGATCAGTACTTGTACTTGCTCAGCAACTGATACACAGATCACCGCAGATGCCCAACTTGCCAAGGTTTACCAACAAGATCAAGTGCTTGACATTGAAAACTATCTCGTTAGTGAGAAGTTTGATGGGGTCCGTGCGATTTGGA
Source organism: Pseudoalteromonas sp. SR45-6 (assembly GCF_014163545.1). Classification (NCBI taxonomy): domain Bacteria; kingdom Pseudomonadati; phylum Pseudomonadota; class Gammaproteobacteria; order Alteromonadales; family Pseudoalteromonadaceae; genus Pseudoalteromonas; species Pseudoalteromonas sp. SR45-6. The sequence goes on along the minus strand of NZ_JACJDM010000003.1, from coordinate 62,432 downwards.
CGGGAACACAGTTGATAACCCGTAATGGCAATGCCATTAATGCGCCAGGCTGGTTTATTGCTGATTTACCTAATTTGAGGTTAGACGGTGAGTTGTGGACCAAGCGCGGTGATTTTGCAGACCTCAGTGGTATTGTGCGCACTTTACAGCCGTTGGATAGTGACTGGCAAAAAGTCACCTATCAGATATTTGACATGCCAGATCAACATAATCCCTTTGCAGTACGCTATGAAAATTATCTACGTTTAGTAAAAACATTAAATAAGCCTCACATCCAAGCAGTACAGCAGTATCAATTTACTACAGAGCAGGCATTATCTGCGTACTTTGATAAAGTAACTCAGCAAGGTGGTGAAGGTGTAATGCTGCATTTAGCCTCGGCAATGCATAAAAGTGGCCGTTCTGATGCGCTGTTAAAGTTAAAACCTTATTTTGATAGTGAAGCGGTCGTCATTGCTCATCTTCCAGGAAAAGGCAAATTTACTGGCATGCTAGGGGCGTTAAAAGTAGTTACACCACAAGGAAAAGAGTTTTCAATTGGTACTGGCTTTAGTAACGCACAGCGCCAAAATCCACCCGCAATAGGAGCGACGGTGACATACCGATACCATGGTTTTACTAAAAACGGTTTACCACGGTTTGCCAGTTTTTTACGTCAACGCGATCCTGATTAACATTTAAAAAAAGCCGTAAGTATGCTAAATTGCGCGGCCTTTTGATGTTAGTTGTGGTGAAGTAATGGTAGTTGGTTTTGATTATGGTAGTTCTAATTGCGCAATGGGTGTAATGAATGCTCAAAATACTGTTGAGCTGGTGCCCCTAGAGCAAGGTAAGTTTTACCTCCCTTCAACCTTATACACACATCATAGTGCTTTAGTTGTCGATTTTGTTGCTCAGCATCTAACAGGTACAAATTATGAAACTGATTTTAAAACCCAGCGCCAAGCCCTGCTCAATAGTATGGTGCGGATCAAGTCTGACTTAGATCTAGCCCCCGGTGATGAAAGTCTTTTTATTGGCCGTGAAGCAATTAACGAATATGTGCAATTTCCTGAAGAAGGCTATTTTGTTAAATCCCCTAAATCGTTTTTTGGGGCAATAGGCTTAAAGCAAGGACAAATCAACTTCTTTGAAGATATTGCCACCGCGATGATTTTAAAAATCAAACAACGTGCTGAAACATCACTACAAAAAGAGTTAACACAAACGGTTATTGGCCGCCCGGTAAATTTCCAAGCCGTGGGTGGAGAGCAATCAAACCAACAAGCAATTGGTATTTTAGAGCGTGCAGCAAAACGAGCTGGCTTTAAAGATGTGGCTTTTTTATATGAACCACTCGCAGCGGGAATTGATTATGAAAGTGACTTAAATAACGATCAAAAAGTATTGGTTATTGATATTGGTGGTGGTACCAGTGACTGCTCATTTGTGCAAATGGGACCTAGCTTTCGTGATAGTAGTGACCGTGATCATGACTTTTTAGCACATACAGGTAAACGTGTTGGCGGTAATGATTTAGACATTGCTTTAAGCTATCACGCATTAATGCCATTGCTTGGTTTAGGCAGTCAGTTTAAATCAGGTTTACCATTGCCTAATCAAGCATTTTGGCAAGCATGTAAAATTAACGATGTGAACTTACAAAGCCAGTTTTATAGTCAAAGCCATCACCGAGAATTACTTACGCAGTTACGTGAAGTACAAGCACCTGAGTTATTTCAACGACTGATCGATTTGCAGCAAAATAAGCAAGGTCATCAGCTGGTACAGCAAGGGGAGGCGGCAAAAATTGCGCTTTCTTCAGTGACTGAGTATGACTGTGAATTAGGGTTTTTAGCACCGCAATTACATAAAGTGCTATCACGAGCTGATTTAGCTGTGGCGGTTGATGATTCAATTATGCAAATAGTAAGTTTAGCAAAACAAGCGATTAAAGATGCAGGGACCGTTCCTGATGTGATTTACCTTACCGGTGGCAGCGCGCAATCGCCACTAATAAAAGCTGCATTAGTTGAGCACTTAGGTGATATTAAAATGGTAAACGGCGATCACTTTGGTAGTGTAACCGCCGGACTCACTAAATGGGCAAGTATGCTTTATCGTTAAAGGGTGCTTATAGTATGACTTGTCGGGTTGCGAGGTATTTCTCGTAATCTGGCAATGACCGTTCAAGCTCGTTATGCATCAAAGGCGAGCTTAAAATCATATCTGCGCTGACTTCATTACACGCCACTGGAATATTCCATACCGCAGCTAAGCGTAATAACGCTTTAACATCCGGATCATGAGGTTGAGATGCAAGGGGGTCCCAAAAGAAAATCAACACATGAATTTCATGCTCCGCAATTTTAGCGCCTAACTGCTGATCGCCCCCCATAGGGCCACTAAGTAGTTTGATAACTTCAAGTCCAGTATTTCGCTCAATTAAATGACCTGTGGTGCCTGTGCCATATAAAGTGTGCTTACTGAGGTTATCGCGATGTTTATTACACCAGGCTAGCAAGGCTGCTTTTTTACCATCGTGTGCAACTAAAGCAATATTTTTTTGCGCTGGAAGGGTTTGCTGTTTTTGTTCCATGTTGACTCTTTTTTTTAGATGAGTAGATTAACCGCAAGAACTACAAATACTACACCTGTTATACGATCAATCCAAATTTGGCTTTGCGGGTGCTCTCGAAAGTAGCCTGCAATTTTATCGCCAAAGTAAATATACGTGCAGTCAATCGGAAACGCAAAAAGTGGATACAGTAAGCCAAAGAAAGCTAATTGAAATGTAGTTGATGATGACAGGGTTGGATCAACAAACTGCGGAATAAACGCAATAAAAAATAACGCTACTTTAGGGTTGAGCACTTCAGTCATCATAGCCTGAAACATAACATTAGTTTTTTTCTTGGTGCTTACATGGGGTTTATCTTCGCTACTGCACTCTGACTGGATAAATGTGCTTTTAAACATCATTACACCTAAATAACATAAGTAGGCAGCACCAGCGTATTGTACGCTGGTATAAGCCACTTCTGAGGCTTTAAGGATAGCCGTAAGACCGACAACGGCAAATAAAGTATGCGCCACTCCGCCTAAAGCAAAACCAAATGCGCTTTGTAAGCCTGCTACGCGGCCATTGGCAAAAGTTTGCGCCATTAAAAAAGCATTGGAAGGACCTGGTGCAACAGCGATTAAAAAACTCGCGGCTAAAAATGACAGTAAAAATTCAAAATTGATCATTGTTTTTATGTGTTTTTAGGGTGATAAGCATGTGCTTTATTACTGAGCAGTATAACCCACAGTGGCAGCAATAATAATAAGTGAAAAGCAATAAACTCGGGCGCATTGAAAGGGAGCACTTGGGTGAGCATAACCAATACTCCAGCGCCGCTCATTTGCATTAAACCGATTAACGCAGATGCAGTACCTGCTTGTTTAGCAAAATGTGACAATGCCATTCCAGCCGCTGAGCCTAAGCTAAGTGCAAAGCCTAGCGCAGCAATCAACACTGGTAGCATAAAAGCAAAGGCACTTTTAAACTGGCCGAGAATTAAAATCAGTACACCAGAGAAAATTAATAAACTCATACCTATGCGTAACGCTTTTTGACTATGGCGTTTGATATACAATGGTGCAATAAAGCTGGCTACAATGCTAACAATGGCATTGAGAGTAAACCAAAAAGTAAAATCGCTGACCGATCCACCTAACTCGGTCATGATCCATCCCGGTGCTAATGTTACAAAAGCTAAAATAGCCGACATTGCCACCATACAAATTAGGCTATTAAAAAGAAAAATAGGCGTGCTAATGATTGGTATAAAACGACGTAAATCGAGTATGTGGCCCTCATAGTGGCTATCCGCAGGGCGTGTTTCTTTAAAATATATGGCAGTGATCATTAGTCCAACACAAGCAAACCCCGCCAAAAATAAAAAGTTTATCCGCCAGCCAAATTGCACAGTCAGCCAAGCGCCTAAGATAGGTGCTAACGCGGGAATAAAACACACAATACCATTAAGGTAAGTGATCATTTGGCCGCTTTTAGCGCTGCCGTAGGTATCACGAACAATCGCAAATGCAACCACAAAAGTGGCACAAGCCCCAAAACCTTGTAGTGCACGCGCAAGCATCAGAATGCTAAAGCTAGGTGCTAAAAAAGCCAACATCCCAGCAAATCCATACAGTGTGATGCCAAATAGTGCGACTGGACGGCGGCCAAACTTGTCGGCTAAAGGACCTGCTATAAGCTGACCTAAGCCAACCGTCAGCATAAAAATAGCGACGGTAAGTTGCACTTGTTGCTCATCAATAGCCAATGCTTGCGCTATATCAGGAAATGCGGGTAAGTAAATATCAATCGCTAATGGGCAGAATATAACCAGAAGAGCGAGAATTAAAATAACACTAAGATGATTGCGGCGATCGGTTGTTGGCATGAGTGCTCCTTTTGCCGCGTATTTTAGGTCTGCAAAGATAAAAAAGAAAGGGCATATGACCCATCTATAAGAATATAGCTAGTAAGATTATAAGTATAAATGCACTTTTGCTAACTGGTCTGATGTGCTAATTTTGCAATAGCGACATTCAATGGAAAATAATAATGAGTAATAAATCTGCAGTTTTAACAGCATGGCATAGTTTTAAGCGTCTACCATTTGGCAATTGGTTATTTACTAAAGTAGTGTGTTTTAAAGCCCCTTATTTTGGCTCCATGAAACCCACTGTTTTAGATTTACGTGACGGACATTGCAGCGCAATGGTTAAAAACCGACGGAGTGTGCACAATCATATTGGGACTATCCATGCTATTGCGCAGTGTAATTTAGCTGAGTTATGTGCCGGTGTGATGGTTGATGCTACCGTGCCATATAAAACTCATCGCTGGATCCCTAAGGGAATGACGGTGCAGTACTTAGCGAAGGTTGATACTGATGTCACAGCTGTGGCAGAAATTGCAATGCCAAGACAATGGCTAGATAAAGAGGATTTAGTGGTGCCAGTGAAGCTTTACAATACTCGCAGTGAATTGGTCTTCACTGCTGATATTACGATGTACGTTACTAAGAAAAAGTAAAATAAAGCGATTATTTTTTCTCTGCGGCTTGTTTGTTGAAAAACGACAAGTCATTATCACCTTCACTGAGCGCAGATGTAAGCTCCGGCTTTGATTCTGCGTTATTGGTAATTAATTCAACCGTTTCAGCTTCATGGCGTTGTTTTAAGTTACCTTCAATAATTGCACCAGCATCAATACTTAAAGTATCTTGATAAACATCCCCGTGCACTTGCGCTGAACGTTCAATAACTACTTTGCTGGCGTTGAGCGAGCCGATTACTTTACCTTTTACAATCACGCTTTCAGCGACCACTGAGCCTTCAACACAACCGGTATTACCAATAACTAAATGGTTAACACGAACATCACCATCTATGCGACCATCAAGCTGTACTTCACCTTGACTCACTAAGCTGCCCGTTAAGCGAACATCTTCAGAAATGATCGAAGGAGTGTGGCTAGTTCTTTTTAGTTGAGAATTTGCAGAACTACTTACTGTTGATTTTTTTTTACCGAACACGAGAAAGCGCCTTTGTTATTTTGACTGGATTGACATGTTTGTCGTTAAGTAATACTTCATAGTGTAGGTGAGTGCCAGTACTTCTGCCAGTGCTGCCCATTAATCCGATAACATCATTTTTGGTTACCGTTTGGCCTTTTTTAACGTTGATTTTATTTAAGTGACCAAACCGAGTTACAAAGCCGTTTTTATGTTGCAGTTCGATAAAATTACCATAACCACCGTTGCGTCCTGCGCGTAATACAGTGCCATCAGCGGGGGCGAATATTTCGGTTTTATGCCAACCTGCTAAATCAACACCTTTATGATAAGCATGACGGTTATTCACTGGATCTTTACGCAGGCCAAAACTACTCGAAATATAGTAATTTGCTGCAGGCAGAGTTTGCGGTAACTCACTGAGTAAATTTTCAAGCTTATTCAACGCCAATAGTTTATCTGCGATGACTAAAAATTCAGCTGGGATCTTTGATTCATCAAATAAATCCAGCGGACCACCTTGCGCAGTTTCTGTCATATCACCATCTAGACGACGCGCCAAGGCGGTATCAAGTCCTGCACCTTTGAGCATCGCTAAAATATCGTGCTGGCGGCGTTCTATTTGTTGCTCTATTTGTAAAAAGCTGTGTTGGTATTGGCTATCGAGTAGTGCAAAACGTTGCTCGATATTAACAGAGTCAGAGAGTGAAAGAGTGTGTGCGCTGTTAGGGTTTTCATCAACTAATGGTTCGTGGAACTCTTCTTGTTGTTCGCCGAGTTCACCTTCTGGCGGCGCTGCTGGCAGTGTGGGATTACTCATCGACTCAGGTAAAGAATCGATCATGCTCTGCAATAAAGCATGCTTTTGCTCTAGCACCGCAAGCTGGGCTAACTGTTTATCGTATTGTGCTTGTTGTTCTTTACTTTGTTGCTGCCACTGTTGTTGTTTTGATAATTGGCTTTGTTCGATATCGGAAATCTTGTTGGTTTGAGAGTATATTCGCAGGGTCGAAACAGCCAACCAAATTAAAGCAATTAAAATAATAGCTACGGCTGATATTTGTAACCAAGGTGCTAATATCACATGTTTAACCTCACCATTTTGGCGGATCAACAGCTGTCTAGCTGGGAATAATTTGTGATAAAAAGACTTAATAAATGCTGACATGGCTTATAAACACTGGCTATTAACCGAATTAAGATAGCAATCTGAGCTGAAAAAGCCAGTAAAAAATTGTAATTAATCTTAAAAAAGGAGGCGTTGGTCGCCTCCTTATAATAAATACATTTAATAAATGTTTACAACTTAGTTACTTAGCAGGAAGAACCGTTCCTTCTACGCAGCCAAAACCGATACGAGCAAAACCGGCTTTTTCACACCAACCACGCATAATAACGTTGTCGCCATCTTCTAAAAAGCTGCGTTGTTCACCGTTATTAAGGGTGATTTTTTCTTTACCACCACGAGACAGTTCAAGTAATGAACCGGCTTCTTCATGAGTCGGACCTGATTGCGTACCTGAGCCCAGCATATCACCTGGCATAAAGTTACAACCATTTACTGTGTGATGAGTCACCATTTGTGCCACTGTCCAGTATGAATGTTTGAAACTTGATTTAGATACTAATGAAGGTGCAGCACCTTGTTCACGCATTTTAGCGGTCTCAATTTGTACGTCCATTTTTATATCAAAGGCGCCAAGCTCACGGTTTTGGCTTGATTCTAAATAATCTAATGGTTGTGGGTCATTTTCATCACGAGTCCATGATGTTCTATAAGGTGCTAATGCTTCGGTGGTTACAATCCACGGTGATACAGTTGAAGCAAAGTTTTTCGCAAGGAATGGACCTAATGGTTGGTATTCCCATGCCTGTAAGTCACGTGCTGACCAGTCATTGAATACACAAAAACCAAATACATGGTTTTCAGCGTTTTCGATAGCAATGGCATCACCTAATTCATTACCTTTACCTAAATAAATGCCTAGCTCTAACTCATAATCTAAACGTTTACACGGACCAAGCGATGGTACTTCAGCGTCTGGCGCCTTAGTTTGACCATTTGGGCGATGAAAGGTTTGACCTGACACATCAATTGATGAAGAACGGCCATGGTAACCAATGGGGACCCATTTATAGTTAGGCAGTAACGGGTTGTCAGGACGGAATAAGCTACCGACTGCTGTTGCATGATAGATAGATGTGTAAAAGTCAGTGTAATCGCCAATACGACATGGCAATGCAAACTCAATGTCTGCTTGGGCAATTAATGCGTCGCTTAACTTAGCTTGTTCAGCGGCGCCTTCGCGTAATGCTTTAGATAATGCTAAACGTAGCGCTGACCAATATTGCTGACCAAGACCCATAAATTCATTTAATGTTGCTTGGCTTGCTGCTGCTATGGCTGTTTGTGCATCGCCTGAGAAAATAGCTAACTCGTTTACTTTGGCAAGGTCGATAACTTGGTCGCCAATGGCAACGGCACCACGAAAAGCTTCGTCAGAGTTCTTACGACGTACTTCTGCAAATGGTAGGTTTTGAATTGGGAAGTCACAATTTGCAACGTTCGCTGAGGCAACCCAGCTAGTTAAATTTATATCATGGGTTTCGTTAATTAAACTCATTACATTTCCTTTGGTTTAGTCAGTCGCGCTTTACAGTGGATATGGTGATGAATAGCGCGATTTAAACAGTGAAATTCAGATTGTCATTTATAATATTGATGAAACGACAAAAAGCAGCGAAGTACGCTGCTTTTTAAATTTACAATACGGTGCTTATAAAACGCCGCGGCGCTCTTGGTCGCGCTCGATTGATTCAAACAGTGCTTGGAAGTTACCTTCACCAAAACCGCCGTCATCAACACGTTGGATCATCTCGATAAAGATTGGGCCAAATAAGTTTTTCGAGAAAATTTGCAACAAGTAGCAATTTTCACTTTGGCTATCGACTAAGATCTGATGTTCACGGATCTTTTCTTTATCTTCTGCAACCCAAGGTACACGATCGAAAATTGTATCGTAGTACTCAGGAATAATATCAAGCGTGGCAATGGTTGATTTATCAAGCTTATCTAGTGAGCTTACTAGGTCATCTGTTAAGAATGCTAAATGCTGCACGCCTGGGCCATTGTATTCACCAAGGTATTCATCGATTTGGTTGTTATCGTTGCCTTTACCTTCATTGATTGGAATCGAGAAGGTGCCGCACGGTGATTTAAGTGCATAAGAGATCAAGGCTGTTTTTTGGCCTTTGATATCAAAGTAACGAACTTCAGTAAAACCAAATACGTTTTTATAAAAGTTAGCCCATGTTTCCATAGTGCCTTTATAAACGTTATTAGTTAAATGGTCGATGCGGATAAAGCCTTTATCATCAACAATGTTTTGTTCGCTTAAGTCTTCAAAGTCTTGCTCATAGATTGAACCTTTATCACCAAATTGCTCAATAAAATAAATTAAGCTGTCACCAATACCGTAAATTGCCGGGTATGGTAGGTCTTTATGAGTTGAATCAGTCGCTGGTTTTGCACCACGTGCTACTGCGGTGTCAAATGCCTGTTGAGCATTCTCTACACGCCAACCCATAGAACAAATTGCAGGACCATGACTTTTTGCAAATTCTGCAGAGAAACCATCACGTTCATTATTTAGTAAAAAGTGAATATCGTTTTGGTTGTAATAAACAATGTCTTTACCTTTAAATGTTTTGAGCTTTGAAAAACCAAAATCGGTAAATACTTTATCCATATAATCTGCATCAGGTGTAGCGTATTCAGTAAACTCGATACCTACCAAACCTAAAGGGTTAGTTACTTCACTCATTATAATTCTCCCGCAATAAACACTGCGTCTTGTTGTGTCTGATGCGCAGATAATTAACCATAATTGGCAGCAGGGGAAGAGCCGATAGCTATTTAGGCAAACGGCTCTTTGTAAATTAAATGGGACGATCATTTTAAAATGCATAAGCATTAATGCTTGGTTTTGAGATTTGTATTGAAAGGTCTTGTATTAAGTAACTTAAACTTTCGTTAACTTATTGATAAATAGAATTAATTTATTCTTATTTAAGGGGGTAAATAATCAAATAAAGGAACTATTCACCCCTTATTAAATATACGTGGTGTAATAAATTGTTTACGCTAGAGCCGTATTTGTTAAAAAACTAACTCTTCTGCGCTAAGCTAAGGTCACTAGTAATGGCTGGGGCATTTTGCTAGCAGTGCTACAGCGTTTCGTTGAACGTGCGTGGTGGCCTATCAGATGTGTTTAATGAAGCTGTTGAAAAGTAATTTATAATCTTTTGTTACGCGCTTTGAAGTCAGCCTTATTAATATCGTAACTTAAATCGACGTTTGGTTGGCAGGAATTAATCATGGTGATATAAATAGAGCAACAAAAATCCCCACAAGCGTCATAGCTTGTGGGGAGATAATAAACACAGAGTTACGGTTTTTCAGCAACTACTTCAAGCTCTTCAGCTAAAATGTGTTCTTGTGTTTGTGGCTCGTGTTGACCTTCAGCACCGTGCATCCACTTAACAAGCTTATCGCTTAGTAAGTACATGATCACAGCAGAGAGAACAGCAGTGGCACCTAAACCAATAAAAATGCCTAATGCGTTATCAAGCGCTTCTTCGCCTTCACCTAAGAATGAACCAACGAAACCTGCAATCTTATTTGCAACCGCAGTACATAGGAACCAAATACCCATTAGCATTGATGCTAAACGCAGTGGTGCTAGTTTACTCACCATTGATAAGCCGATAGGTGATAAACATAATTCACCCAGAGTATGGAATAAGTAAAATAACACTAACCACATCATGCTGATCTGTAATGGCTCACCGTGACCTTGAGTCATAAGTGCTAAAATCATAGTGATGAAACCAAGCGCTAAAAATATCAACGCAATGGCAAACTTAACGGGTGAATTAGGTTCACGTTTATCAAGTTTTAGCCAAACGATGGCAACGATAGGAGCACAAATGATAATGAAAATAGAGTTTAATGATTGAAACCAAGAGGCTGGAATTTCAAAGTTGAACAACATACGGTCTGTGTAATCATTTGCGAATAAATTCATCAAGCCACCGGCTTGCTCAAAACCCATCCAAAATATAATACTAAATACACTCATAGTGAAAATAACTTTGATACGGTCAGTTTCTACTTTAGTTAGCGGCTCTTTGGTATCTGAAGTTGATTGTGATTGCGCTAATTTAGCTGCAGGAACAACACCAATATCACCTAAGTATTTATTACTTAAAACCACTTGCATCGCCACAGATACAAGCATACCAACACCTGCTACAATGAAGCCATATTGCCAACCCATAGATGCAGCTGCGAAACCCGCAACAAGTGGACCAAGCGCACCACCTAAGTTGATACCCATATAGAAGATTGTGAAGGCGCCATCACGACGTTGATCACCCTCTTTATACAAGTCGCCAACCATAGTTGAGATGTTAGGTTTAAATAAACCGTTACCCATACATAATAAAGCAAGACCGATATAAAATACGTTTTCTTGTTGGCCGGCTAACATATCGTGGGGGATACCCATAGTAAAATGGCCAGCAGCCATTAGTAGACCGCCGATGATAATAGCTTTTCGTTGACCAAGTACGTTATCAGCTAACCAACCACCAAATAATGGAGTGATATAAACCGCCATTGTGAACGTACCATAAAGGCTTAGTGCGTCTGCATTACTCCAACCAAAACCACCGTCTTGGACAATAGCAACAAGATAAAGTACTAAAATGGCACGCATGCCGTAATAACCAAATCGCTCCCACATTTCTGTGCCGAACAACAGAAATAATCCTTTAGGATGCCCTAAAAAATCACCTGCTTTAGGTAATGAACTCATATTTACTTCCTAACTCAACGTTAATTATTGCGGCCTTATATTTTTTGCTTTGGTCGTTCATGTGCTTTCAACACAAATAGAACGGGTGGCCATGAATATTATTTTTAATGCAGCTAAGGTAATGGTTTGCTCACTAAGATTGCTTAGTGGGTAAGAGTCACACCCTTATCCTAGCTACAATTGCGCCTAAGTATACATACACGGGCAGTGCAGGGGAAGTGCTTGCGATAGTTAGATTACTGATGGCTTTAAAGCGTCAGCGTAAGGCACTAAGGGGCTTTGCGGTAATAAGCGTAATGAAATGACACTTGCTCATTTTTTGTATAGCGGGTAAATAAGGTGGCATTGTGTAACAAATACTAAAGGCCGAGTAATAAATTACTCGGCCTTTAAATAAAGACTTATTAACAGTGTAAATTAGTTACAGTAGTTACTATCAACAAACGTTAAATCATTAACATGTGAAGGGCCATCCATAATGAATGTTGCCGCCGCAGTATTTTGATCTAATCGGTAAATTTTAGCGTTCTCACCTTTTACACGTCCTGAAACATAAATTGTGCCATCTGCAGCAATTGCGATACCAGATGCTTGATCAACACCATGCTCACCAATTAAAGACAACTCCATTGAACCTTGGTCAATAGTATAAAGTGCTTTACCGGTAAGAACGTAAAGAACATTATTATCAGCTGAATAAGCAATATCACCATCAGCGAACGAATCACCAGGGAAAGTTAATTTACCAAGTACTGTTTTATCACCTGTAGCTAGGTCAAAATCGTACATGTATGTTTTGCTTGTGGTACGTAATGTTGTGCCATCAGCGTTCATTGCAGAGCGGTAAATCGGGTACGAAGTTGCAGATGTAACCAATGCCTGCTCATTCGTAGCAAGGTCAAGTGATAAAATTTGCGAGATTTTAGTCGAGCTATCTAATTGCTCCATGAAATATAAAACACCATTATGTGATGCAATATTTGATGCCGTGTTACTTAAACCCGTTACTTTAGAGTATGTGTTTGTGTCAGTATTGAAAAAGTAAACAAATCCTTCTTCATTCGTACCGAAGTTATTAATACCGTATAAGCCAGATGCACATTGGCTAGTTACTTTAACATCATCAATAAACGCACCTAATGAATCAGATTTACCTGCGCCGATAAATTTAAGTTCGGTTGCTGCTGAACTTGCTTTTACAGTGTACGTAAACTTTTGCCAGTCTTTGGTGGTTGAATTTAACGTATCGAGTAACTCACCATCCCAATATACTTCTGCTTTATTAGTATTTGCATCACCACTTACACGTGCTGAATAATAAAAGCTTACTTCATAGTTATGATCAACATCAGTATTCAATGTTTGCGAAACGCTATAATTAGCTGTCGAATCTAACTCTAAATACTGGCTGCCATCTTGAGGTTTGATAAGGCCAAGCTTATTGGTTTGGATTTCAAACTTAGCATTGTTTGAACGTTGCCAACCTGAGACTTGATTTAATAATCCCCATGTTCCAGAAATTGTTGCAGTGTTTTCAAAAGAACCATTTGCTACTAGGTTCGTTGATGCTGCTGCAAAGCCTGAAGCGATCAATAAAGGTAATGTTGCAAGCTTAAACAATGAGTTTTTCATAGTACTTTTCCTACCAAGTAATTCATTTTGTTTTTGTTAACATTTTCATTAACAATTCATGGTACTATTTTGCTATAAATATTGGGTTCGGTCAAATGTTGAACATGAGCGTTTTCGCAATAATTCACTGCTTTATTTGTCTTTTTTAAATAATTCATTTGCAAACAGTGACTTGCTGAATGTAATTACTTTGAAAATATTTTACTTATTTTATAACTAAAATTTTAGCTGAAAATTAAGTTAATACATTTGTTTAGGTCGGTATGCCTTAATTAGTAATTAAGGCTTTGTAGGTTTTTACGGTATGATTAACTTAGCTATTATCTTTATTTGAAAATGTTAACCAGCCGGGCTTTTGATTGCGATTTAGCTTTCCTAAGACCGTAATAGCTTTTTCAAGAGTAATACGCTGGGTTGCGATATCTTTATAAACTTGGTTGGCAATTTTTTTGCGTTTAACAGCAGCCCCAGCATCTAAAAATGATTCAGCCACTTGTCTGGCAAATCTTTTTAATGGGCCTTGTTGCTGGCTGTCGGTTTTATTGTCTAGCTGTTGCTGATGTTTATTCAAACGTTCATTAATATGCACAAGCTCTGCTTGGCTGTATTCATTTTGCGCATGATGCATTTTTTTTATCTCTAATAACGCACTGCTTAAATAAGCATGCTCAAGCTGACTAAATGTACTGATCAGTGATAAGCGCGTTAAGGTTTTTTTAAACTGTTCAGCTGAGCAATTGTTATCTAAAAGCATACTTATGCTATCGTAAATCTTTTGCCATTGTTGCCAGCCATAAACATAGCCTAAGCCAGCTCCTTTAATGTTTTGCATACCAATGATGACTTGGTGACAGTGAGGCCTCGCAAGTGCCGTTAGCATGATCGTTAATTGATCGGGGGTGACCTTGGAGTTAGTAATTAATATGCATTTACTTTTGACTAATTCCAATAATATTGTTTGTAAATTATGTTGATTCTTTTTTAAATCACTCAACAAAGGCCGCATCTGTTGATAGCTTAAATAGTGATTAAAAACATCTTGCAAACTTATCCGCTGCTGTTCACTTAATGTTTGTGCCTGTCCATTGAGCCAATCAGTAAATTGCTCTGCATTATTCAAGGCGGTAAATTCTTTTGCCTGGTAGCTACCTTCAAGTGCTTTATTCATTATTTCGGCAACTGTATCTGCTTCTTTAATGCAGTGTAGCTGAGAGCACAACAATTCTAATTCCTGTAAATCATTATTACTAATTATTCGTTCAAAGCGCTCAGCAAAAGCGTGCAAGTAATAGCTATAAAAGCCATCAACATTGGTACCAATGACAACCATTTTATCAAACGGTAAATCTTCGACGAGCATCTGGGCAAACACTTTTGAACGTGCTACACGGTCATTTCGGTTGTTAATCAAGGCGATGGTTTGTTTACTTGGATCCTTGCTTAGGCCAAATAAATCTAAGCGTCGCCAGTTCTCTATGGTCGCTAAGCGTTCATTGGCTGACATACTATTAACGAATGACATGCTAAAATGTGTAAAAGGTACAGGGCTAAAGTGTTGTAAAACACCAATGTCAGGTACTATACGCTGTGCTGTTTCTTTAAATACAAAGTCTTTTTCCAGGCCAATGTAGGCTGCCATCTTACATACTAAAGCAATATTATCCGGGTGCTCTTCATATGGGTAAAGTGCTCTAATGTCGGGTGTGATTTGATAACCATCGCCCCAATGTGCCTGAATTAAGGTACTGCTTTTTTGTGTAGCGTCTTTATCTAAAATAGGGAACATGGTTTGTTCGCTAGTAAAAACCTGACTTTTGGGGGCGATAAAGTTTGCCATTTCTTTAGCCACATCAATACCTGTTGGTCCTAATATATCTTCATGATCAGGATAGGCATTGGTAATAGTTGAAAAGTTATCTTGCATCCACTGCCTGAGTATTTTGACGTAGCGAGGTGTTAAGCCCATGCACTCCCATAAAAAGACATCTGCTTTGACATTTTTAGCAAAATGTAAAACATCACTTTGTTCCCAAATACTGGCTTTATCAAATGGGCGGAATAAAGGCACTTCAAATTGTTCACCATTGGAGCGAGCATAAATAAGGGTTGCTTCGCAGCCCGTTGTTTTCGTTATTACTTTTAACGCAAGACTGCTGAACAGCGCGGCTTTTAAGCGTTCAGTGCCAGATTTACCTCGGGTGCCCCAACCACCAATACAGACTGGAATTGCTTGACGGTCGGTTTTTATACGTCGGCTTATGCGAATATGACGTCCCCAAAAATAAACCATAAAACCAACTACAAAAAAGATAAGCTGACCAATACTGTTTTGATAGATTGAGTAAAGATACTCTTTAAAATTCAGCCAAATATTTACCAGTAGTGGAGAAAAACTTAGCTTATTATAAAGCTTACTAATATTTGGCTCTACATCAAACGTACAACCGAGTTGTTCACCATAGGCTTTAAATTCAAAACTAAAACCATGCTTATTGAGTGCTGTCAGGTAATTGTTTTGCTCTATTTCGTTACCTTTACGTTGCGTATCTAAACTATCAATATTAATACTTAGCCAAATATAACTGCTAATTCGCTGAAATAATGACTTTGGCGGGGTAATTAATAAAATACCATCTGGCGTATAGGTCTTTGCTGGCTGTTTTAAATTGTCTTGGCTCAGTACCGAGAGTAAGAAATCAGGTAACGGTAAATGTGGCCGCGCTGAGTATTCATCAGTATCAAATAACGGTTCGCCAGGAACATTGGTAGTGCTTATCTCCGCTACAGAGCAACTAGGCACATGCATAAAGGCAGATGGTTTTCGGGCTTTGCTATGATTAAAGCTTTGGCGTTTGTCTGTGCTTGGGTTGCGCCATTCATGTATAAAACGCCACAACCTAAACGCATAACGATAACCACTGCGGATCTGCCATGTTAATTTATTTTTACTAACATTGTAGCCTTCGCTTTGCTGAGCTTTACGACTGAGTAAGCGACCAAGTAACTCTTCATCTAATTCTTTATCGAGCTGAGATAGGGTTGCAGAGTTTGGTAATACTTGCTCTAACTCAGCCATTAAATTTTGATGCTCAAATGCAACTAATTGCTCTCTGGTACGGCTGATAAAACGGCGAATAGCCAGCACCGGCTCGCTCTGCAATCGTTCATTTAAACAATTGATATAAGTTGTGAAAACGCTATTTGGTTGGTTTGTCTCTAATTGTTGATTGAGCATCATACGAGCAGTGAGCTCTAACGTTAAACGTTTAATGGCAAAGCTTTCATTACCACTTAATAGTTGCCACCAGAGTTTGAATGCAAAGTTGTCGGTATCTATACGAGGGCTACTTAGTTGTTTAACTAACGTAAAGCGCACGGCATCAACGGTTTCTATTTTTAATCGTTCGGTTAATAAATTTTGTAAAAAACTGACAGAAAAATTACCAGCTTGCTCTATAACACTTTGCCTTACTCGTGGATAACTGTGTTCGGCTAACTGCATTAACAGGTTTTCACATAAGTGGCTCAATGTGTTCTGGCTGGTTAAAATTTTTGGTAACGCAGCTAAAATAAATAACCGTTCTTCAGCATTAAGTTGGCACTGATCAGTTTGTTGGATCAGCTGCTGCATAAATGCACGAATGTAGGTTGGCCGTTGATGGATCAAAATTTCTAATATATCCAAACGGGCTAAATGCGGTGTATTCACCTCTTCTAATGCTAATACTAAGGTTTCAATTAAATTTGCACTTAGCTCTGGATCGCCATCATAGTTATGCATCAGTTGTACTTGATTCGCTAAGGCACGGTATAGCGCATTTCTTACATGTTCATTATCGGTCTTGGTTAATAATTGTAAAAAGAAGCTCTCTAAGTCCAGAGTTTGCCACGCTTTTGCTATATCGTTTGAAGATTTTTTTAAATAGCGATTACTTAAGTCGCCAAGCTTTCCAATTAAAAATTTAAGAGTTTGTTCAATATCAGCGACTATATCTTGGTAACGGTTGATCACAGCACCTTCGTCAAACCAACGATTAAAGGCAAGTTTATCTTGGCGTAATTGTTCAGACGTGGCGCCTAGTTGCTGAGCGTAATCTAAAATATGGAATTCACGTTCGGCGCTGATTTCTGCATGACTGAGTCTTTCAATAAAAAGCAGATAACCGGCATCCAACTTTTGTAAACTTTGCTGTTTATGTTCTACGCGATGACGTAGAAAAGCAATTGCTTGGCGCAATAGCCAAATATCCTGATCTTCGCCATCGGGCATATTTTGCAGCAATTCCCACTGCGCTAGTTCATCAACAAGTTGACGGTATTTTTGGCGATAAAGGTCCAGCCAAAAATTAGCAATATCAGCAAACAATAGATGTTCTAAGCGATCTTTTAATTCGCTAGAGGGAGTAACTTTCTTGGTGTTTGCCATATTAATTCTGCTCTAAAAAGTGATTGAGTTGCAGTGACTCAAAAATAATTTCGTCGTGAGAGAAAACACCAAAACCGGTGTCAGCTATATTGCCAGTCGAAAACTCGAGACTGATGTTATGGTCATTTCTAAACCAATCTTGGTCCCAACGTACTTTGATCCACCCTTGTGAAAAGTTACCTAATGGCAGCTGTTTTCGCCAACCTACACTGGTGATGTATTGCCATGTGCTATTAGGGCGATGTTTATCAGCAAACTTATAGTAACTGGTTAATCCGGCTTGGAAGATTTGCCCTTGATAATATTGATGCCAAGATGCGCCAAAACGCAAAATATCTAGGCTTGTCCAATCGGCATTGGACGTGCTGCCGGCGAGAAAATTAAAGTAACTATCAACCCACGGTTGATAGCGATATTGATATTCGCCTCGCCAACCATGCGGGTGATCTTCGCGATAAAAATTATAAATGTCTGAATTGAGTTTAGGATCAAATAAAAAGTCTTCAATATTAGCACTGCTGTAGCTGTAGAATGGACTTATTTGCCATTGATGACGATGACTTTCATCAATGCGCCAGATCTGACCAATCTGCACATAGGTATTAAATGCATATTGGCTGTCAGTGTCTGCTTGACTTGGTTGCCATGTGGTTTGCAAGGCGCTGTCGACGTACCAAGGACTGTCATGATCTTGCCAAGAATGATAGCCATCAATCGAAAATAGTTCGCTATCTTGTTCGCTCAAAGAGTAAGTAAGATCAAGACGATACCAATTCTCATCGTCACTTAATCGAAACCTAGCGCCAACATCCATACTATGACGAATAGGGACGTTTTCGCTAGATTCAAAAATACCTCGGCGGTCATAATTAATAAATGCTTGCCAGCTTAAGTCGTCTGGATGAAACTGTGCGACCTCAGTTTGCAGGGCACGCTGAGCAACGGGCAGTTGGTAAATTACGGTGTTTGCGAAGCTGTTTTGCTCGGCTTCAAAATTAGATATTTTATGATTGCTTTCACTCAATTGCCAAGTATATAAGCGAACGTGCTTGATGCTGTCGGTGCTGACTTCTATTTTACCTGCTGGGTGGAAAAAGCTGCGTTCAAGGCGTTGTTCAAATTCACCAACAATACTGCTTGGGAGCATTTGCTCGAGCTTAACTAAGCGATCGGCTGGTAATTGTGCGATTAAATGCCGCTCTGGCAGAACAGTGTAAAATAACAAGTTATTGCTAAGCGGTAAGTCATACCAGCGACCATTACGGTACTCTTGTGCGCTGATTGTCATCATTTGTGATAAATAAGGATTAAGCCATTGCAACGAGAGCACATTATCGGTTAGCTCAGTTTTATTAAAACCAAATGCAGTTGGTTTATCAGGTTGTATTGACCAAACTTTTTCCGATGTGGCTAATTTTATTGCAACGTTCGCGACATTCCCTTGGGATAAGTCAGCCGCTGCAGATAACTCTGCGACCGAAAAATGAAAGTTTAAACGAATTTGTTCTGAGCGGGTTTGGCTCAAGTCAATATGTAAATCATGATGTGGGCGTAAGACTAATCCTTGCGTAAAACCGCCTTGGCTACTGGTACGCAGTAATTGGTCGCTATAGCTACTCTCATCTTGAGAATCCACAGCAATGAGTTGCGTGCCAGCAAAGTCAGTATAGTCTTGTAGAGGAACCCACTGGCCATAACTTTGTATACGTGAAAATAACTGCGCGAGTTGTGGAGGTAAGCTCAGGGCATTTACTTTCGCTAAAACTTGCGTGTACTCATTGGTGGTTAGCGTTTTATCCGCTAACTTAAATAAGGTATTATTCAATAACGTCTGCATGTTGATATCGGTGTCATATAGCAACGCCATAAATGGTGTTTGCCAAAAATAGCGGGTTGCCATATTTTGATAATTATACGTCGTCGTCAATGGCTGCGAGAGTATTTTATAGGAAATAAATGTTTGTTGATCACTATATAAGCGAACTGACTCACCAGCTTGTAATGTGATCAACGCGTCACTGGAGATCGACAGCGGTTGAGCATCATTGCGTAATAGGGTTTGCGAGTTAATATCAGAAAAAATTGGCAGTACAGTGTGTTGCGCTGATTTTGATGATTGCGATGTCTGTTGTGCAAACAACCAGCTCATTTTATATTGACCATTTTGAACACTGGTACTGCGCGCTCTTAGGGCAATTGTGAGTGGTTGGCTTTGCGCTTTGAATGTTACCGCTTGGCTTTTATTAACCACCAGTGCTTGTATTAACCCCGTTGGGCTGGCAAGCGTTTGCGTGCCTGGGTAATCAAGTTCGTAGCTGGGCTGTTGAATATCTGCTTCGCTGTAATCGCGCCAATTTAATTTTGCAAAGCTTGTTTGCAATGCCGCTTGATTAGGTAAGTCATGACTTAACCACAATGCGAGTAAGTTTTTTTGTTGTTTGATTGCAAGCGCAATCAAAATGTTCCTACATGGCGCTAATAAATCTAAAGCATTGGCACATAAACCTTGCAGTTTATAGTCTTGCTCTAATGTTTGATATTGTTGTATCAACTGATTGCCAGCATAGGATTTGATAGCCACTTCTTGGCTGCTTTTGTAGAGCCCTTCAAGGTAGCTTTTGGCTAAAGCGTCGCGCCCTTGCGCCATCAAAATAGTGAGACGCAATTGCCACGCTTTAATTGCAATATCTGTATTGGGCACGTTGACTAATTTTTTAATTAATTGCAGTGCCTGAAGTGGATGCTCTGCCATTAAATACTCAGCTTCACCGAGTTGATGTTGCCAATGCATAGTATCAGTGGAAGTTATTGCCGCAGTTTTTGTTTTCAGTGGTTTATAAGGGAGCAGTGCGGCAGTAAACTCATCACCGATTTGGCTAATTTGCTGGGCCAATAAGTTATGAATAAGATTACTTTTTTCTTTTAGCGTACCTGCTTGTGCATAGAGCAATTCATTATTTGGTAAATCTAGTAATTGATCACTTTGCATTACGTATTCAATTGGTTGGCGCTGTTGCTGAAGATTCTGAATGCTTAATTGAGTTGTTGTTAAAGGCACGTTTAACTCAAAAGCGGCAAAATTTTCGCTTTTTAGCAAGGTTAAATGCCATTTTAAGTTACCACTGCGAACTAACAATTGGCTATCGACACTGCTGCGCGCATGCAGTGTTATCGTCGTTCTCACGCGCTGTTTATTGTTTAGAGAAAATTGATGCTGTTGCTGGCCTAATTGATGTATTTGCGCATAGTGCTCTGATAGTACAGGGTAGCCAGTATCATCAACCATCCGCAGTCCGCTAAAGCTATCAAACTGCTTAAATTGACTATTAAAGTACGCTTTATCCTGCGACTTCGGAACAAGAAAATCGCGAGATGAAATTGTGCTAAGTAAATCTTGATAACGACGTTGCGAAAGTAATTCACCACTTTGATAAGGTGAATTGTTTAGCTGTGATAAGTCGTGTTGAGAGTAGATAGCACGCAGCGTGTTGTCTAAATTATTAACCCAATATGGTTGAAACAAACGTTCTTGTTGCTTATCCATTGCTTGATCATCAAAAATTGCTCTGTGATTTTGCTCAAGTTTAATATAAGCGTCTGTTTCACTACGTATAGTTAGGTATTCACCTTTATCTATTGCTAAGTAATCGGTATTGGCCAAACCAATGTGTTGGTCACTATACTCGCTGGCGCGACTGGCAATAACACCGAGCACACTGATCGGTTGCTCATTTACATAGGTATAGACTTTGCCGTTAATATCTTTATTTAGTAAATCTTTGCGCACAGTTAGTTTTAATTTTTTAGCGTGTTGAAAGTACAGTTTTACTTTTTCGCCCGCTTTAAAGTGATAATAATGCTCAATATTTTGACCATATTGTAAACGAGTTACCGCTCGTGGTAGCTTTACGGCGCGTCGGAAGCTATCACGGTGACGGTTTGTTTCACCGACCATTGCCGTTAAGGTTACACCTTCATCAAGGTGATTGGTGATTTTTAAAATGCGGTTATATGATGCAATCGGTAACTGACACTTGGCTTGTTCACAGATAAAATCGCGACTCACATTGAGTCTCTGCTGGGCAAGGTGACTGGTCCCCGAGCTGTAAATAAACGAATTAAATGTTGTACTATCCAGCTCCAGCCATTGACCTTTTGCCAGCCAAAGATAACGACTTTGTTTAGCTTCAAAATACATCGCTTGCTGAGATTTATCTAAATGCACGTTAGGTGTCACATTTAGCCACATAGGCGAACTCAAAATATTGTCATTACTGGCTAAGCCGTGTGGGCTCAAAGTAAGCAATAGGCTGAAAATAATAGCAGTTATAGCGTAATGCATATTTTAAATTGACTCATCAAAGTAGGCTGTTGAACAAGTTTCGCGCGTAATATATCACTTAATTCAATATGGAAAAATTCGCCATTGCTTGGCAGAATTTTATTTAAAATATTTTTTGTGCCGCCAAGCTCTGTAACTTCTAACGGATATACATAACTGGCAAGTTGTAATTTGTCAGTTAAACACTGGCTTATTTGCTGTAATTTAGCTGTAGCTGGCTTGGCACCATGACTGATTATTACATCACTATTGCGTGCTTTTTTAGTGTGTCGTTTTTTTGGATCAAAGCCGTGTATCTGATAAATAACGAACTGATCGACTGTGTTGGCGTAGCTTTGAATAAACGCATTGGTAACACTGTAGTGGTATTTACCTAGATCACTTTTTTGTCCATCAGCTGCAAGTGTATTGCGATGTATGGTATTGGCTAAGAAAACCTGGCATTCAGTAAATAGAGCCATCGCAATAGGGTAGCTGTGTTTGTCAAAATAGCGGTGCGGAGCATAGGCAATACACTGACTGCCACTCGACTGGTATTTTATTTCTCCTGCTATAACGTGTTCATCTTTCGTTACTAAAGTTAACGCTGATGTTAGTTCGTTGCCTTGCGCCAAGTTTGTTTGCGTGCTCAGCCATTGCGCTAGTTGGGCTTTTGTAACCGCATAGGCACCATTTTGTGATGACGAACTAGCGTAACTTGCGCTAGTTAATAACAGTAATATTATCGCAAGTAAGCGTTTAGCTTGCATCATCATTCCACCACCTTATTTTTACTTCTTCGTTAGCGTACTCTTCTAATACTGCGATCCAGACGGTTTTATTGCTTGTAATGGTTAAACTGTTGAGCGCACGAACATCAGCATTGAGCTGTTGAGTAATTGCCGGGTAAGCAAATAGTTGACTGTCTTTTGGATGGATCAAAAAGGCATCACTTAAGCGGCTCGGCTGAAGTCCATAGCGCTTGTTTGCAATACTATAATCATGGGTTAAGCCACTTTGGTATTTAGCACGTTGAGCAATATCGATGATAATGCTCTGCTCAGCATAATGGCTGTACGCTTTTAATACCACACTGTACGGGCGTTGCGTTGGATATGCTAATTTTAGTGGCGTATTTGCCGTAAGTTTATACAACCGTTGTTTAAGCCACGGGCGTTGTCCTTGCCAGTTTTGATAAATTTGTTGGGCATTTTTTTCAATACTTGCCAGTTGTTCAAAGTCAGTGTCTACTAAATTTACTTCTCTGGCTGTTTTGTTGTTTAGTTGATAAACCACACTGCCTGGATCTGTACTTGGCGCATTAGTCGCCGCTTGCAGCAGATGCTTATTTTGCAATGGTGCAAAGTTATAAGGGCTGGGCTCAGTAACTGGGGTAAAATATTTTGTTGGGCTATTGACCAATGCGACATTAGAGATCGGTAATTGTTTAAACAGCTCTCTTGATTGATAGAAACTGTCTTTAATTAGGATCTCTGGTGGCTCTTGGAAAACTCGGATATTGACGTAACTATCTTGTTCAGTAAAGTCGTAATGGTTATCAGCTTGTTGCTCATACCAAGCGGCAATATCATGAAAGTTTGGATCTTCAATACATTTCGTATGGCATACCGTACGTTGATAGTTAAACTGGCTATTACGTGATTTGACACGTACAAGAGTCGGTTGCTCAGTTGTAATTACCAATGCCGCTGCACGTTCGTTAAGACGTAAATAAAAGCTATTTGCTTTAGGGATTTTTTCTCGTTGTGTGGAATCTAGAATAACTCGATCAAATTCAGATAATTCATCGTCATAAGAAATAGTAAAGGTATCAATTGGCTGATTATCTTGATCATAAACAATCACAGTAGCATGACCTCGACTAGATGATCTGAGATCGATGTTAATATCGCTACTTCCTTCAAGTGTGAAGCGAGCATTTAATAAGTTACTTATTTGATAGTAACCATCTTGTGCGGTCGTTAACGGTTGTAGTGAGCTAAAAGACCAATTACTTAACAGTGGCTCGGTGCTGCATATAGTTACTAAACCAATATCTAATGGCTCGGTAATAAAGCTCAGTGGCTGCGCTGTATTTGCGCGATAAAGCACAGTATGTGGTGCAATAAACTGACTTAAATCATACCAAGTTAAATTGATTTCAGCTGATTTGTCCAGACTGAAAATAAGCGAATCTGGCTGTTTTAGTTCAATGCTCGCACACAGTGTCGCATCGGTGTAATAGTCATTTAAATTAAGTTGTTGCTGCGCAAAGTCATAAGTAACAACATTGTAGGGCAGCGTTTCATATAAAATGTCGGCTTTAAAGTCGATCCCAGGAATACCTTGTGGAGCAAGTTTTAGCCATGAATAGGTAACTGCATTGTTTATTTCTGTGGTTGATAACGCATTAACCCCAATACTGTGATATGCGCTGCTTCGCTCTCTTCGCTCTAATGGTAACTTGAGCCACGCGCTGTATTTATCATCATTATCGTTATGTGTTTTAGCATGGACTCGCACTACAACTCCCATAACTTGGCTATCTTCGCTAATTAACTTTAATGATACGCTGGTAACGTTCTTTAATTGTTCTGGGCTGATATAAAAAGATTGCCCAGATGAGACCTGTAAAGCTTGCCGATTTTCAATAATTTGCTTTATTTGTTGCTCATTGTCGGGAGGTGTTAGTTTTGACGCATGGTGATAGACATGACTACTAATTACTTGTTTTTTTTCATTTAAGAATGCGTATTCAATGGCATAGTTTATCGGTTTATCTAAATCCTGTGGTTCAGAAAATATCGCATTTGATAATACTCGGATCGAGTGTGTTCTAGTGCTAGAAAACGAAAAAATCAATGGTTTTTCAGTGCTTAGCCATTGAACGTTAGAGCGTGTCTCTTCATCCGAACGGCTAGTTATAGGTTCAGCTGACTGTATCCACAGATAAAAACTAAACAGCGCAAAACTAAGCCCAGTAAGTATTAGGAGCAATATGAGTATTTTTAAGAGTCGTTTAATAAATTGCATACGATCCCTCAATCATCATAGTGTTAAAACGGTTTTGGTCAGTGAGACGGTTTGTTATCGGATTAAAAATTGCCAACAGCTTACCTTTTTGTCTGATCGCGAGGGCATACTCTTGGCGGCCTTCAAATTCAATTGTTTGTAATTCACAGTTAGCGAATGGTTTACATAGTTGTGCCAGTGCCGTCAAGCGTTGCGTGCTGGCATAACGCTCAATCGTTTTTAAAAAATGACTTTGCTGCTGTGAACTTACAGCTTGCCAATTGGCAGGCGATAATGTGGTTATATTCATTACTTTAATTGTTGGTTGCGCTGAAATCGCGAGCAAGCGTTGTAAAAGACTTTGCTGGTTAACAGAAAATTGCTGTTTAAAATCAGATGCAAGCCACAGGGTTGCTAGTTCGCTGTGGGGAGCAAATATTTGATAGCCAGATTGCGGCGACGTACCAAGCTCTAAACCTCTTGTCGCGGTTTGGCCTTGCACAACTTGGTAATCAACAGCCAAATCTTGCAAACTGTGATTAAGTGTTTGTAAAAGATGCTGGTGGGCGTTATTTGATTGCGTATATTCAAAAGCTAGGGCGGTGGGTCTGATCCATGATGGTGCACTGTGACTACGAATTTGTAAGTTTAAAATGGCATTATTTTGTGCAAACCGTAAATAGCTTTGATGAACCACATTAAATAATGAATCAACGTTATTGGGTAATAATACATTCGCTTGTGGATGCGCATAAGGATGGGCACCGGCGATCAGTAAATGCTCTGCCCGGCTATTTACAAATAGTTCAGTGGCAAACTTTAAGGTATTACTTTCAAATAATGGTCGCGGTACTTCAATATTAAGTTGGGTACTTGATGTCAGATTGATGACATAGAAACCTTGACCATAGGCTATTGCAGCCCCATCAACGAAAGGGGCGATAAGTAAAAAGCGACCTTGCGCGTTATTGAGTAATGTTAGCTGATAGCCCATTAGTCTGGCTGTGGCATTAATTTGATTTAGTTGATTGATTATATTCTCATCTACATCTTGATCCGTCAGCTTAGTTTTTAAACGGTATAGAGGGTGTAATATTTCAAATTCCCACAAGGCGGCTTGATTTGCCGTTAATGGTTTATAAGCGCCACTGCCTTTAGCGGTAATGTTGTCAGCAAATAGCTCAATCACTTCATTCAGGCTCTGCGTTGCATAGCTAATTGCGTTGTCCTCGTTATTACTTTCATCACGAGATATGTTAGCTAATAACGTAGTGTAGTTATCACTATTTAAAAACACTTCAAACAGCTGGCCATTAAAATTTGCTGCAGGTAAAGAGCTATTGGTTGCTTGACCAAAAAAAGTCTCTTGATGTCCTAATAGCTGTTGGATCAAACGTTGGCTGAGTGAGCTTGGTAACTGATTGTAAATCCAATACTGACTTGTTGCGCCGACAGGGGTTTTGATTAACAAACGATTTGTGCGATTGTTAACTTCCCGTACTTGAAATAGTTGCTCAAGCCCCAGCGCTTCAATAAATGCTAAATAATAAGGACTTTGTTTATTATTATGAGTTAATTCCGTCGTTGGTGTAGCACTGGTACCAAATACTAAGGCACGACTGTCAAAGTGTGAAAATATAAGCCCCGCAGAGTCGCTCGCTAAACTTTCTGAAGTGGGAAATGGTACCGTGACTATGAAATCTGCGCTTGGTTTTCGAGAAATAACAAATAACCCGCGTTGCGAGGTTTTTCTAGCATCGCGAATGTAAATATAACTATCATCAAATTGCAATTGAAAATCAAGTTTAGCTAAGCGCTGTTTATTCAGCAGTAAGTTTTCTATTGAATTAGGGGCTTTATTAATTTCATAAATCGCTTGTTTAAAGTTATTTTTGTCCTGACTAGCTTGATAACTGCTGATGTCTAGTTGTCCTTTATTGATCGTATAAAGGTAGCTTTTATATTCACTGATCTGTTGACCAAGAGCGCTGACTTTGTTTGTGCTTTGCAATTCTTTAATGTCAGTTGTAACAAATAAAGAAGGGATAAACATGATAATAAAGCCGATCACAATGGCTAACGCACCGCCTAGGATTGAAGTTTGAAAGGTGGCTCGGATCACTAAGCCTAGTGCGCTTTTTTGATATATTTTTAATGCTAAAAGCGTAGACAGCATATAACCAAAAGCAAAGGTATCGGTAACTTTTATTTCAGGGTAGTAGTGCACCACAAAATAATTTAAAAATAACTTATAGATAAAACCGATATTGAAGAAAAATAGCAATAATCTTGCACCTTCAATATTGGCATTACGTAACCGCGTAAAGTTTAATAGCGAAGCACCAATGATCAGTATAATGGCTGTTTCTGCAAAGGATGTGAGCAATTTAGTTGGCTGCATAAGCTGCAGCGCCAATAATGCGGGTAGCATAATGCCATTAAATTCCCAGCCATATTTAATATTGGCACGCGACGCAATAAACGCAGTGATCACCAAAATAATATAGGCTTTTGGTGCCGCTATAATTGATGCGGCAACCGCTTCATACATAATTGCTAAATTGGCGATGCTAAAGTTAGTCATTGGCATGAGTGCAAAACGAACTAATAAGAAAGTAATTAGTAGCTGAACAATGGTAACTTTCATGCCGTACTTAAAGCCACCATTCCACATCACGTTGGCAGTGAGGGCGATAATAACTAACCCCAGGGAATAAAGCTGTGATGAATAATCAAAGGTTATATCCCAACCGCTGAGCACGTTAGCAATCAATGGCCAAAACAAAGTATCCATGACTACACGCACTAAAATACTGATCAAGATAATGGCAAAAAAGCGGTCACGACCAAACATCTCGGCGTAGCCAAATTTTTGCATTACGTACTTAGCGCTAAAGAGCATTAGGCCATACACTACTACCGCTTCAATTAAGATAACGGCGGCTGAGGTTGGGCTAACAATAAGTAGTGGCACTAAATAACCAGGCACAACAAGCCCAGTAAGCGGAAAACCAAATCGTAAATTTAACAAACAAACAACAGTAATGCCTATCCATACAGTGGTGATCACCGATTGACCTAAGCCACCACCTGCTGGAAACAATTGTAAAATAAAATCACCCACTAGTTGATGGCTCCATCAAGTTTTGAGCGTAAAATTGCTGTTGTTTGCATAATGAATCACACAGTTGTTTGCTGTTGGGCATTTGCTCAATAAAAAACGCAATATCAATAAACTCAAATAAAATACCTGAAACCTGAAATGGCTCGCCAGATGCATTTTGTAGATGACTTGCATCCATTGCTCGAACATTGAGTATATAGGTATTTTCATCAAGCTTAGCTTGAAGATAAATATCGCCTTTTTGTAAGGTGATAAAGCGTAATTTACCTTTCGCGGTTTCAGTATCTAAATCAGTAACTAAGCAGAGCAAATCCAATGCTGTCATATCAAAAATAGAGAATTGATGCTGCGCAGCTAGTTTTTCTAACGATTTGTTTATTTGCACCACTTGACCAAATAAATTAAATAATACAGTCGCAGAGCGAACATTATTAAACACATGCTCTAAGGTCGTTAGCTTTTGTTCCATTTCCGCTATCGACGTTTTCACTTGCTGGCTGAGCGGTTCTTGTAATTTCAAAGTGAGTAGTTGAGATAGGGCGCTATCATTAGCATTATTTTGTGATTCAATAATTCGATAATGGAACAGTAATTCACCCACTTGTCCGGCAAAGGCATTTACATTGCGCTCAAATGCTTGTTTGTTAAATTGTGCATCAGGCATTACTGTCATTGCCCAAAAACCACGCACATCACCGGCATAGATCAATGGCACGATATATTGCAGCTCACCGTCACTTAGCTCATTAAAAAATGGGCGCAAAATTGGCACAACACCAAATTCTTTTAAAGCATCTGAATATGGCGCGCGCTTATAATCGCGGCGCATTTCTTTAATATCACTAAGGTGGCAATTGACGGCTCTTATTTCGGTTAGTCGGTGATCGCCTTCTTTACGCGCTAAAAATATCGATTTATTCAAAGCAAGTTGTTGAGTTACCAGGCGAATAATCGCATCCCAAGGCGAGCTTTGAGAAATAAATGACTTTGGTAAATAGCGCCCAGCCATTTTCTGTTGAATATTCCCAATTAGGCTAGTGAGCTCCCTGTCTTCGTTGAGTTTTCTAACCAATATTACCCACACTAGTGTAATAAAGGTAAAAATGGTCATCTGGCCAACGGGTAAAAATAAATGCTGAAACACTAAAATAAAATACCCTAAGCCAAACCAACATATACTTGTTAGCACTGCAATTACGATACTGTAACTAATTGATAATTTTTGAAAAGCGAACAGCAGTAGTAAAGAAATACTAAGCAGCAGTAGGGTGCTTTGCCATAGTGTCAGTAGCGATATGCTGCTTTGCTTATCAAGTGTATCGGCAATATAAGCAGTAAGTAATAAATAGTTTGATGTCTGGGTTAATTTAGGCGCATTAAGTTTTACCCCTAAACCAGCATTATGTTGACCGAGAATAATGATTTTGTTTTGTAACTGGCTGGCCATAATGTCCATTGTCATCAGCCGTTCAGCTGAAAACTTTGGCAGTGCAGAAGGGGCTAAAGCGAAGTTAAGCAATACACTTTTGCTACTATCAAGGTCGTTAAACAGTGCCGGCCAAATTGCCAGACATGAGCTGTCAGCCATAGCGGCTAATTCAACATTGTAGCCAGACCAATCGTTTATATGTGGTAGGCAGTAGTCATTTTTAGGGTGTGGGTAAAAAACAGTGTTTTGTGCCATGTCCGTCAAGGTTTTATTTACTGTTAGTTGTTCATTAGCAAAAACCAATACTGCTTTTGGTTGATAGCTTAATAGTTGTTGTACTAGTTCATTATGTTCGCGACTTAAATGCTCACTTTCAATGATCACAACATTGCTTTGCTGGCTTTGTGTAAGATTTGCTAAACGGCTATAGAAAAAGGCATTTGATGAATTAAACAGTGATAATGAATTTGAGATCACCACAATGATAAACAGGCAAATAGTAAGCCAAAAAGAACGCTGGCGTTTAAGTAAAAAAAACTGTTGTTTAAAAGCCACGATTAGCTCCAAAATAGAATAGAGATTAATTAAAGGTGCTATACGTTAGTTTAAACGTAACAGAAGACGTTGCATTTAAACGTAAAAAGTCAAATCCATGGATTTTATCCGTGCGCCACATCGTATCAGTGAAGTTTACTTTTTGTTGCCATGAAATCATTGCCATATCATCCAACGCCAAGCTTGCTTCGCCACTATTTGGCGCAAAGTGACGCAAGGTAACTTTAATACCGCGCGGTGGTAACTTTTCTGGGCCAAGTGTTAAGTCGTCAGAAGGCAGTGAAAAGTCATAGTTTAAGGCTTGCCAGTCATGGTTACCAGCCGGTTCAATATCGACCAATTGAGTAGAAAATTCAAGGCCATCCTCAGCGGTGGTATAAACTATTTTTGCGTCTAGTTTTCCGGCGTTTTCAGCTTTACTGTAACCAAACAAACTAAACTCCTTGAAGACGTCAATTGAGCCATCATCATTAGGTAATTCCATTGCACGAATGGTTTGTCTAAATGGGAGCAGCGATGGCGTGTTATCAAACTGGGTGCGAGCAGAGCATAAGCCTTGCGCACCTGAACGAGCACCACTTAAGCAAGGCGTTACGCTGTCGCCGGTGTGATCCCAACGAGCAACTTCTAGTTGTTCATCATCGTTATCCCAATCTTCAAAGTCACCGAAAATCATTAAATCGCGCCCTAAAGTGACATCACTTGGCGATCCGTCAATGATTTCAAGTTTAGATAAAAATGCTTTTGTTGATGGAGCAAAGTTGCGTAAATCTAGAATGCTTTGATTTGGGGTAACTGTAACTGTTTCCGTGTGCTGAGAAACAGTCGCTTGATCTGCGGTGAAAAATACATCGGCATAACCATCTCGTGGGATCAAGGTAATGTTATTATCAGAAAACTCAGCCAGACGTCGTAATAAATAATCACTCAAAAAACCATTGGTAAATTTAGGCTGATACCCTTCAACATAAACAGGGTAAGCAAAAGCGCGCTTCGTCATAGGAGATGCATCTTTGTCTACATTTACTAACACCGCAACGCCAAGCAGCGTTTCTAAGCGGTCTTGGTCAAACACAAAATTGCCTAAGCCTAAAATGGCAGGTACGCCATTAAAAACTGCAAAGCCTTGGGCAATATGCGGATGATGAGCAACTAATAAATTGGTTTGTTGTTTGGATAAAGAATTAAACCTGCCTTTAATGTAACCGCTGGGTTGATAAGTGTATTCATCACCACCATGCATTTGGGCAATTACATAATCACTATTTTGCACTGCATCATTAAGATAGTTGGAGACTAATTCTGTTTCTGTTAAATCTGCGGCACCGCCTTTTGTGGCATCGGTAACATAGGTAATTGCATGTTCTTTACCTGTAATGGAGGTCGCTGAAAAAAGTCCTAACGTGAGTGTTCCCACATCCATGAACTTTGCTTGGTAAGCACTGGCTATGTTTTTCCCTGCGCCACTGTGAGCAAGGCCAGCGCTATCTACTTCAAGCAAAGTATCATTGAGGCCATCTTCTAAAAAGTCATACACATGATTATTTCCTAGTGCGACGTAATCAATACCAATGGCTTTGATCCCATCTAGCGTCTCAGGTAATGAAAAAAAGCTAAACTCTTTTGTTGGATGTGCTGCTTCAGGACTACTTGTTATCGGTGTCTCTAAGTTTACTGATGAAAAATCAGCAGCTTGAAAAAATGGTGCGACAAAATGTGTTAATGCTTGAGCATTTTCACTGGCTGTTGCTGGACGAATAAGTGCCCCTGCGACATCAGGGATCGCAGCCGTCATAGTTGCCAAAGAGGGATCTAAAAAGCGTCGTGCAAACATAGTATCGCCAGCAAATAGCAGGCTAACCGAGTTACTACTCTTAGCTGTTAGGGTCAGCTGTTGCTGAGTGTTATCAGCAGTAATTTTGACTGTAGCGACAGCAGGGAAGTAACTTTCATCAGCGATCATTAACCGATGGTTACCTGTTGTAATACCTGAGTAATTAATTTGCCCACTGGCATTTGTTTGATACTGCTGTCCTGCAAACTCAACCATGATGCCAGCCACACTATTAGCTTGCTGATCGGTTATTGTGATTACACCATTAAACGTTTTTTTTAAATAATCATCGCGCAGTTGTGCATCGCTCTTTTGGGCTTGTGTTTCGCCTGTATCATAGGGGTCTTCAACCTTACAGCCAGCGATAATTAGGGCTAAGCAGAGAATAGAAAAGAGTTTATATTTTTTAATTTTCAAACAAGCCTCGTTATCACTGTAGTTACATTTTTTAATACGTTTTCATTATACGGATTTTTTGTGGAAATGATATTAGCCAAGTATTTGAATTTTTCTAATATCATTCATACTAAATTATAGTCAGTTGCCATAAAAAGTCTTTGCAATAATGGTTAGTATCATTTGTCCAAAAATCTTTACAATAGACTACCCAGCGATGGGTAGTTAGCGTATTATTTGCGACATAGTAGGTTTTCTCTTTTTGAGGGTGAAATGCGTTTAGATATCCATTGTGCAGACCGCATCGGTATTGCTCAAGAAATACTCAATATTTTAGTCAACTATCGCGTTGATTTAAAAGGTATTGAAGTTGATTCAATTAACTGTCGTATGTATGTGAGTTTTCCACCGATTGAATTTGAGCAGTTTCAAAAAATCATGCCCTCAATTCGATTAATTGATGGTGTACAGGATGTACGTACCACCGCTTTTTTACCTTCTGAGCGTGAGCATAATGAGCTCAACACATTGTTGCGTGCGCTACCAGATGGTGTGATCTCAATTGATGCCAAAGGTTGGGTAAGGCTTTGCAACGATGCTGCATGTAAAGACTTACAGTTAACTGAAAAAGAAGTTATTGGTTCAAATATTAATAATCTATTGAAAGGCTTTAACTTTACCCGTTGGTTAGAAGGCAAAGAAGTACTGGGACAAACAACCCGGGTTGAGGTGGCTGGTGAAGATTTTATCGCGGATATCTTGCCAATCGCAGTACCACAAGGCAATGAAGGTGATGTATTGGCCGGTGCGGTGATCAACATTAAATCACAAAGCCGTTTAGGTCAGCAGGTAAGTGCGTTTCGTCGTTATGGTCAAGAAAGCTTTGCAACTATTCACAACTTTAGCACTGCGATGCGTCGTGTGGTTCGTGAAGCGCGTAAAATGGCGCAACTTGAAGCTCCGATACTTATCACTGGTGAAACCGGTACCGGCAAAGAGTTACTGGCACGCGCTTGTCACTATGCATCTAATCGTTCTGTGAAACCTTTTATCGCTTTATCGTGCGCTTCACTGCCTGATGATGTTGCTGAGTCTGAATTATTTGGTTATGCCGGTTATGAAGAAAATGCAGCGCCAAAACGCGGCGTGTTAGAGCAAGCGGATGGTGGCACGGTATTTTTAGATGAAGTGGGTGAAATGTCTACCCAACTTCAAACTAAGTTACTGCGCTTTTTACAAGATGGCACATTTCGCAAAGTTGGCGATGAGAACGAAGTAAAAGTAAATGTACGCATTATCGCCGCCACGCAAAAAGATTTACCCGCGATGGTACAAGAGGGTACGTTTAGAGAAGATTTATACTATCGGATCAATGTACTGACTTTAGAAATTGCTCCACTACGTGATCGTAAAGCTGATGTAGGGCCACTTGCAGAACATTTTATTCAAAAATATGCGCAGCAAAATGGTCATGCAATTCCGGAACTATCTGCAGAGTGTTTGTCGTTTTTACAAGATTATCCTTGGCCGGGCAATGTCCGCCAATTAGAAAATGCGATATACCGTGCGGTCTCGTTATTAGATGATAACGAGCTGCGTGTTGAGCATTTACAATTACCTGCATTTACCCATGATTTAGGGTACTTGGAGTCTGATTTTGAGGGCTCGCTCGATCAAGCTGTAAAGCGTTTTGAGGCTACATTATTACGTAAGTTGTACCCTGCTTACCCAAGTTCGAGACAATTGGCTAAGCGTTTAGGGTTAAGTCATACCGCAGTTGCAAATAAGCTACGTGATTACGGCATTAATCGTAAAACGGTAAAAGTGTAAACTGACTCAAATCAACAGTATTGGGTACTATTGCTTAGTACCCATATCTTTGGTTACACCGTCAATAGCGACAGTATCGATACCCTCAGCGGTGAACTTAATTAAGATACTGATGTTATTACGGGCAAAAAAGTAATCTTTGTTATCTAAACTGATAACATAATCCCCTTTTACCGCGCCTTTATATTGACGTTTTTCAAGTTTGATTGTGTGTTCGCCAATTTCCCAGCTGAATCCTTCAATAAAGCCATTATTAAATTCTTGCACCCACACTTGTTGCTCGTCTTTTGCTAAAGTAATAGCAATGGAATAGGATTCAGGTAATTGCATATCATAGCTTTTTTTACCTATAGTAAACTTGCTATTTTGTTGCTGCCAAGCAAACCCAAATTGAAACGGCTTTTCAACCCCAGTTGGATAACGTACGTTTCCTTCGCCTGGATAGTTAAAGTCGGCCATCGCGCTGGTACTCATCAATGCTAATACCACACTTAAATAAGAAACTGATTTTTTCATCATTTTTCTACTATTATTTATAATCAGAGAATTTCAGAGTAGAGCAGAATATTCTCCAATGCAATACGCTATGCTACACTCACAAAATTGTTAACTGGTAAGACCTTTATTGTGAACTTATATTTTCGTCTTTTATTATTATTTTTTAAAATCAAACGTAACCGTGATTATCAATCATTGTTAGACACTGTGGATATAGATTACAAAGCGCTGCCAAGTGATTGTGATATTAATTTACATCTTACTAACTCTCGTTATTTAGCAATGATGGATTTAGCTCGCACTTGGATGACTGAGCGAGTTGGCTTGCTTGAAACGATTATGAAAAAACGTTGGTTTCCTATCGTTAACGCCACGGCCATTACTTATATTCGTGATATTAAGCCAATGCAACGCTATACCATTAGCACGCGCTTAGTGGGTTGGGATCATAAGTATTTTTATATTGAGCAAAAATTTCATTCCGAGCGTGGCTTGCATGCGATCGCCTATGTAAGAGGTGTGTTTAAGCGCAAGCGAGGTGTCGTCAGCGTAGAAGAAATGCTAGAGGCGGTAAACTTCGACGGTGTTGTGCCTATATTACCAGCGGAAATTATACACTGGAAAGAAATGTTAGAGCAGAAAAAAATAACAAATCTTCCCAGCTGATTTTACACACACAGATAAAAAGGCCATCAGGCCTTTTTAGAGCATGCTTAAAAAGCGTATTTAACCCCTAACATGGCAACTACAGGGTCAATTTTTACTGTTGAAGTGAGGGCTTGCTTGCCACCGGCATACACAGTTGCATCGGTTTCAATATCCATGATTGATACCATTGCGTGTACGCCCCAGTTTTGATCTAGCATGTAATTGAAGCCTGCTTGGGCTACAAAACCAAATGAATTATCAAGCTTGACTTCAACGTTATCGGTACCCAGTACTGTTTTTAGTGCGGCTGAAGGTTGCTCATCAAAAAACACTGTGTAGTTAATACCCACACCAACGAACGGACGAAATGCTGAAGTGCTTTCTAAAAAGTGATACTGAGCGATTAGTGACGGCGGTAATTGCTTAATATCTGCTATTTTATTGCCAGCTAAACCACCTGCGCCATTAACTTCATGAGAAAAGGGTGTTGCAGCAACCAATTCTAGAACCCACTGATCGTTAAATGCATAGTCAACTGTAATACCTAGTTGTGTATCCGAGCTACCTTTTAAGCCTAAACTTGGATCTTCATTGATCGCTGAGCTGCTATTGTCAGGGTTAACATTAATAGCACCGACATTAACGCTTAAGTTTGCACTGGCGAAAGGAGACGCGATTAAAAGTGAGGTGAGTAACGCTGCGCTAAGTTGTTTTTTCATGCTGTTCTCCGAGAACTACTTTTTTGAATTGACGCTATTATCAGCCAAAAAAAAAATATAAAACTGTTCTAGATCAAGCTTTATAACAGGGTATAAAACGGCGCAGCGTTTGTTTGATTTAGATTAAGGTTTACTTAATTGACGTTTAAAATCGATTGACAGTGCACTCTTTTTTATTGCTATTCATCAATAGGTCAGGAAAATAAGTTATAATTGCTGCTTAAAGCAAGGGTATACAATGAACGAAACCAACCATCTTTTTCTGTCTGGCTCTATTAGCAAAGCACTGTTAAAACTTGCAGTTCCTATTATTCTTATCAACATTTTACAATCTGCCTATCAATTAACCGATGCGTTTTGGGTTGGTCGCTTAGGGGCGGCACAAGTTGCAGCGGTGTCAGTAAGTATGCCGGTGACTTTTTTAGTGATTGCGATTGGCTCTGGACTTGCGATGGCGGGGGCAATTTTGTCAGCGCAATATATGGGGGCTGGCCAACAAGATAAAGTAAACCATGTGGCCGCGCAAACAGTGTTAATGGTGACTGTGACAGCCATTTTTTTAGGAGTTATCGGTTATTTGCTATCGCCTTACTTTTTACATTTACTGGGTGTTGAAGATGCCGTTTATAACGATGCTTTAAAATTTATGCATGTGTCATTTGTGGGGGTGGTATTTGTATTTATTTATGCCATGTTTCAAGCCTTAATGCGGGGTATTGGCCAAACCAAGGTGCCATTGATCATTGTTTCCGTAACCGTGTTGCTAAACTTTGTACTCGATCCATTATTTATTTTTGGTTATGGCAGCTTTACAGGTCTTGGGGTGATGGGGGCAGCGCTGGCTACATTGGTGACACAAAGTTTGGCAGCCATTGCTGGCATTGTTATTTTTATGCGTGGTCGCCATGGTATTAAGCTAAAATTATCAAGTTTCATTCCTGATTACAGTTATATCAAACAAGCGTTTTATTTAGGTGCACCAGGCTCTGTGGAGTTGTCAGCGCGTGCATTTGGTTTGATTATCATGTCTTTTTTAGTGGCTAGTTTTGGCACTCAAACCATTGCTTCTTATGGTGTTGGTTCAAATATATTACAGATGGTGATGATCCCGGCTATGGGACTCTCGATGGCTGTGTCGACCTTGGTCGGACAAAACATGGGCGCAGGTAACCCGCAACGAGCAGAGCAAATTACTAAGTTGGCGGTACTTTGGGGATTATGTGGTTTGTCTTTTATTGGGGCGATTGCATTTATATTTGCACCTTACTTAGTGGCATTTTTTATCCCCGATGATCAAGGTGTGATAGCCAAAGGCGCACAGTTTATTCGTGTTATGTGCTTAACTTGGGGCGGAATAGGCGTGCAATTATGTGTGGTGGCTGCATTTAGAGCATCAGGGAACATGCTTAATGCGATGTTGTTGGCGCTGTTTTCTCAATGCGTAGTACAGTTTCCGGTGGCGTATATTTTGTCAAAACACACACATCTGGGCGATCACGGCATTTGGTACTCGTTTGCTGTCACCAATGTGATCGTCGCATCGCTATCGTATTTGTGGTTTTGTCGTGGTCGTTGGCAACAAACAAAATTGACCAAAGATGATAAAGATATCGCTAAAGTTAGCCAAGAAGCATTCATCGAAGAAGGTGCACACTAATACCAATCGACTTAAATATTTAACCATTCTAGCGCGCTAAATAAAGCGCTAACTGCGTTAGTAATTTTTCATTTAAGACTGCATGGATGCAAGAGGTAGAGCAATGCAGGAGCAATTGCCGAGAACAACTACATGTCAAAATCTCTGCCTTGTTATCACTGTATTTTTCTGTCGCTATAAATGGTCAGTAACTTAAAACGATTAGTATAATCCGTGTTTCATAAAGCGGTCATAAATTCAGGTTGTAATGAATACACTCTCTCTTAATAAGGGTGTTAATTATGACTTTAGCTATCCAATCTCACACCACGAATGATGCAATCCACACTGATACGGTGGTCAGTTACCTTCAAAAGCTGATCCAATTTAAATCTGTTACACCACAGCAAGCCGGGGCAATAGACTGGTTAGCAAAGCAGTTAACAGACTTTGGCTTTAACTGTGAACAGTTTACCTTTAATAATGTTACTAACTTAATAGCTAAAGTAAGCTTTGGTGATGGGCCACGCTATGCTTTTTCGGGGCATATTGATGTGGTCCCCGCATCTGGAGGGGCGTGGCGAGCAGAACCATTTTCAGGTGATATTATTGATGGCGCGATTTATGGCCGAGGCGCTGCTGATATGAAAGGGGGCGTTGCCGCCATGTTATGTGCCAGTCGTGCATTACTAGCTAACGTAGCTGCAAAAAAAGGTACTTTTTACTGGTTGATCACCTCTGATGAAGAAGGGGAGGCGGAATATGGTTCACTACTGATTGCCGAGCGTTTAGCGCAACAGGGCATCCAACTTGACGGCTGCATTGTCGGCGAGCCAACCAGTCATTTGCATGTTGGTGATACAATCAAAAATGGCCGTCGAGGTGCACTCTCTGCGCGGTTAGTGATCAACGGCAAAGCAGGGCATGTTGCTTATCCAGAAAACACCATCAATGCAGCTCATCTTAGTGCAGAAGTAATCAAGCGCTTGACTAGCATAACTTGGCAGCGTGACGAGCCAAGTTCACATACGAGCTTGCAAATAACCGGGATTAATATTGCAAATGTGGTCGATAATATGGTGCCAGCACGATGTGAAATGACATTTAATATTCGTTATAGCCATGGTTATAAAAGCAGTGATATAAAAAATGAGATTCAATTCGCGTTAGACGATTTACAAGCTTTGCTGAGTGTGGAATGGGAGCGTCCGTGTGAGCCTTTTTATACGAGTCATCAAACGCGTCGCTGTTTATTGACTCAAGTTGAACAAGCTATTTTTAATGTGACAGGCAGTTATCCTTTATTAAGTACCAGTGGCGGAACTTCTGATGGGCGGTTTTTTGCCAATGACTACACCCAAGTGATTGAATGCGGGGTACGAAATAATACCATCCACCAAGTTAACGAGCATGTGCCTATTAATGACTTACTAAAAATTGAGAAAATATATACACAGCTTTTAGAGCAGGTATTTAGCCGTATCAGCTGACTATAACGCAAGGCCATCATTAAACTGTTCATTATAAACAGACAATTTCTGACAATGTCCGACAAGCGCTGAGAGATGTCTCGTAAAGGATATGCTAACATTTTTTCAGTAAATTTCGCTATTCGAAATAAAATACTTAGTAATTGATTAATAAAAAATTATTAAAGTAATAACAGCGTTTAGTGCGGTTTTTAGCGTTGATAAAATTAAACATTATGGAGATTGTTATGAGCACCAGTAATAAAGGATTTAGTATTGCACTGTTGTTTGGTGTGGCAGCTGCTTTAAGTGGATGTGGTGAAAGCACGGATGAATTAGATGATAAATTAACCCATCAAGCAAATATGTCTTTCATAAATTCATTGGATTATATGGCTGACTTTCATGTCAAAAAAAGGAGTATTAGCACCGGCTACAGTGGTTTATTCGATAGTGATAACATCGCTGCGGGCGATGTAGAGGCCAATGCTGTGGGTAGTCGCTATAACTACAGTTATAAAGTAATCAATAACATGATTAACTTGGGAGTTAAAGATAGTATCAATGCGAATAAAGAGGAACGCATAAATACAACTTTGAGTAATAACGACGATTTATGGGTAATTGCTTGGCAATCTTCAGGTAAGCGGACTTTGTCTGTCATTGATAAAAAACAAAACAATACTGCAGATGTATTTAATGTGCGTTTATTTGCCAACGGCGAGTATGATGTGTCAATTGATGATAAAAAAGTATTAACTACAAAAAAGGGCAGTGTCACAGCGTTCTTAGCGGTGAGTAATTGTGCTAATGGCCTAAAAGTTGCCAATCAGGCTATCGATTTATGTGCGGGTAATTTTGGCGCTTCATATTTATTAGTTGTCGATAGTAATGGTAAACGAGTAATGGCTGAAGAATAACTTTAGATTAAAACTCCTCTGGTTAGTGTGAAATAGTTGCTGAGATAGATGTATTATCCACAGTTCAAGTCTCTCAAAGGCGCTACTCCCATGTTGGAGATATAGCGCCATATCCACCTAGAACTACCAAGCACTAACTACAAATAAGTAGCCTTTGGAACGGATAGTCTTAATTTTTATTGGGTTACGCGCATTATCACCGAGCTTCTTGCGTAACTGGCTAATATGATTATCAACACCACGTTCAATTCCATCATAGTGATAACCTTTTATTTTTTCAACAATGTCACTACGTGACAGAATAACTCCTGCATTTTTAGCAAGCAGTAGCAGTAGGTCATATTCGCCGTCTGTGAGCTG
The DNA here is from genome assembly GCF_014163545.1 of Pseudoalteromonas sp. SR45-6. Classification (NCBI taxonomy): domain Bacteria; kingdom Pseudomonadati; phylum Pseudomonadota; class Gammaproteobacteria; order Alteromonadales; family Pseudoalteromonadaceae; genus Pseudoalteromonas; species Pseudoalteromonas sp. SR45-6. The sequence goes on along the minus strand of NZ_JACJDM010000003.1, from coordinate 22,198 downwards.
GATATGTTGCGTTGCTAAAGAGACAGTTCGGTTGTGCGTATTAATGATTAATTGCCCAAACGTTATAGACTCTTTCGTTTGTGGCTTTATGGCGAGTGGATCTGTGGGATGTCCACGTCTTAAAAAAGCTTTAATTTTTGCCAGTAGTAAGCGAGGTTTCACCGGCTTTAATAAATAATCGTCGGCACCAATTTCAAGCCCTACAACCTGATCAATTTCTTCTTCTCGTGCAGTAAACATCAAAATATAGCCGCTGTATGACTGCCTTACTTCGCGGCATACCGTTAAGCCATCCTTGTTCGGTAACATAACGTCAAGCAGCACCAGAGCTGGCTGCCACTGAAGAATACGGGAGACCGCATGCTTGCCATTTGATTCTATTTCAACCTGATAGCCTTCAATCGTTAAATACTCTTGAATTGACTCAGCGAGCGGTAAATCATCTTCTACCACTAAAATCTTTGTTTTCATTTCTTGTTCTCTATGTGGATTATCGATGTGTGCGTTTGGCAGGCCAATTTAGTATGAAACATGCACCACCTAAGCTGGATGGCTCAACACTCGCGGTTCCTTCATGCCAGCCTAAAATTTGTTTAACGATTGCAAGGCCTAGTCCGGTTCCACCGACTTGCAAATTACGACTTTGATCTTCTCGATAGAATGGTTCAAATACCTTCTCAGCACAGGGTAAAGGAATACCATCACCGTTATCAGCAACACAAATCAGCCAGCCTTTTGCGGTTTGTTCATAGCTTACTTGAATATGGTTTCTTCCATACGCTATGGCATTGCGCATTAAATTACTTAATGCACGGCTCATATAAAACTTATCAATCATTGCATGGCAAACGCCTTGTTCAAGTAAAACAATCTCAGTATCAGGGTTGGCTTCTTGCCAACAGATTAACTCTTGTTTTATCCAATGATTAAGTTCAACGGTTGCAAATGTAAGAGTGGGTATTTCGCGCTCAAATCGAGCATGTGTAAGCATTTCTGACACTAATGAATTTAGTTCATTCAAAGATAATTCAATCCGCTCTAGTTGCCCTAGTTGATAGTCATTGGTTGTACTATTTCTAAGTAATTCAACATTGAATTCAATGCGTGCGATGGGAGTTCGCAATTCATGTGATACAGCATTGATCAGAGTTTTATGAGAAGAGATAAGGCGTTGTATTTTTTCGGCCATGGTATTAAACGTTTTGGACAAGTGGTTTAGATGGCTAAAACGAATTAGCTTAGCGCGAGCATCAAATTTACCTTGTCCAAGTAATATCGCCACTTTATTGAGCGATAACATAGAGCGCCAGCCAGGAATTAACCATATTATAATTGGTATAAGCAGAAAAAAGCCGAATATAAAATAAAAGATACTTAACATGTACACCACTTTGCCCTTTAGTTGAGGGCTAAAAGGGCCAAGTACAATTACTTTATCGCTATTTTTGATGCGCTGTACGGCAATGTCAGCGGGATAGCCAATAAAATCAGAATCCGCAGTTGATATGGTCACAATAGCTCCTGTTTTTAATTGGGCTATTTGTTGCTCTGTGTAAGTTAACTCACTCAATGTCATCAGTGCAACGGGATATGTAAAAGCATCACTGAGCGAATCAATTATCGACGGCCAGCTCTGCTGTGGGTGTTGCATCAGCATATTATTCAGTAGGTAAAAAGAGCCCATCATCCAACGTTGCGCTTCGTTGATCAGATGCTTAGGAACCGTATTGGGTTTTACAATTACTAATAGCTGTTCGTCATCTATTTTTCGATATGCTAAATCTGCTTGCGGATCACCCCAAATTTTATCCTCTGCGAGCCAAGATTGTTGCTCACTTGAAAAATCATTTTGTTGATAGTCTTGTAAAGTAAGTTCAAAGCCAAAATTAGCTTGTATGTTTTGTAAGTAGGCCATTCTCTGGTGTTTAGGTATGGATTGTAATTGTTGTGCAAGAAGATCCGTAGAGCCTGATGTTAAAAACTCTAAAGCCCATTTTTCAGTAGGGTATCTGACGTTACTTTCAAAATGAGGTATCACCAATAATTGAATGCTAACTACCGAAAAAATAATGATAAAAGCTAAAAATAGCAGGGACCTTTTCATAGCTGTTCTGTCAACAATTTGTGTACAACCACTTTATCATATCTGCACATAAAAACTACTTTTGATAGCATACTGCGAGCGCAAATTCACGTTACGGATCAAAAGTAGGTTTAGTAAATAAGCTAGATGGCTGGTCGCTGTTATTTTATACACCTTTGCGTTCTTAGTTCTTTCCTAAATATCTTTTTGCTTTGCCTGCTTTTACTTTTTCAAGATCAACAAGCACTAAGCCATCAATACAATTATTGAAATCAGGATCAACACTAAAACTTAAAAACTGTACGCCGCCAGGCTCACATAGTTCGGTGTATTGTTTAAATAAAGTGGGTACTTGGGCACCCATGTTTGCGAGCACATGTTTGAGCTCAACAAAGTCTTCTTTGACATCATTACCGCTAAATAGATTTGCGCACTGTATGAGTTGCTGCTCTGTGAGTTTGAACTCATTATTAGGTGTAGCAATAACCTGCTTAGCGCCGTAATAATGCTGATAATAATGAACTAACATGGCTTTGGCAGGTTCTGGCAACGCGTTCGAGACACTGACTGCGCCGTAGAGGTAGCGATACTGAGGATAATTTTTCACAAACGCGCCAATCCCATACCATAAATAATCAAGACTTTTACGACCCCAGTATTTAGGTTGTACAAAGCTGCGACCCAGTTCAATACCTGCAGCAAAGTAAGGAGTCATTGCATCACTGTAAGAAAATAAGCTATCAGTATATAAACCTTTGCGGCCGTGTTTATCAATAATAGCTTGAGCACAAGCAAGTCGGTATGCGCCAACCAATTCAAGTTGTGAGCCGTCCCATAAAACCAAGTGCTGATAATCCATATCGTACTTATCAATATCACGACGCTTACCACTGCCTTCACCAACAGTGCGAAACGAAATCTCTCGTAACCGGCCAAGCTCTCTGAAAATCGCTGAGCTGCCTTGATATTGATAAAGGTATATCTGCATGCCGTCTTGAGTTGTGCCTAATAGCTCACACTGTTCGATGGCTTTTTTTAGTTCCTTGCGGCATTCTGAGGAGGCGATGGGTGCTTGTGTTTTAAGCGGTAAGGTTTTCTTTGAGGTAAGTGCATAAAGCTGCTTACGGATCAGATTGACTACTTCTTTGTCTTTAAGGTTTTCAATTAAATAAGACTCTGGAGGTATCGATGCGCCTATTTCAAACTCTAATGATTTTTGTCGTTGTTTAAACATTTCTTTAACCAGTAATAAACTCGCTAAAGGCTTGTAAATCATCGATGTGCCATAAAAAAGTGGGCTATTTTTGGCTTTAATAAAAATCGGTAAAATTGGCGCATTGGCTTTTTTTGCGATCCGTAAAAAACCACTATTCCACTTGCAATCTTTAATTCCGGTAGGGCTTAAACGCGACACTTCACCTGCTGGGAAAATGAGAATGGCCCCAGCTTCTTTAAGGTGCTGGTGGATATTATTGAGTTCTTGCTTTTTACTGTCACCCGATAAATTATCGACCGGCAGTAATAATGAGTGCATTGGCGTAACTGACATTAACATGCGATTGGCAACGACCTTTAAATCCTTACGAACACTTGATAATACTTTAATTAATGCCAGTGCATCTAAAGAGCCAATAGGGTGGTTAGCAACAATAACTAACTTACCTTCGCTAGGAATATTCTCAATCTGCTTTGGCTTGTAGCGAGTATCAAAATCTAGTTCATCCAACACTTGCTCAACAAACTCAATGCCTTGTAAGTGCGGGTAGGCATCACCAAATGCAACAAATTCTTGTTCGTGAAGCAAATAACCTAACCCTTTTTTAACTAAACTTTTTACTTTAGGTGAGTTTTCTAATTGTGGTAGATTTGCTGCGATTACTTTATCAACACTGATCATAATTACCTCGTTTGCATATGGTGATCAATATATCGCCAGAGTAAAAGCTTGCCATGACAATTAGGTTGCAGTTGTGTGACTTTTTAAAGAGCCGAGCAGTAATTCGATTAGATTAAATGTTTTAACAAAGGTTATACTCTTTGCAAATCAACAACTCTATAGGCATAACATGAGCGTACTCGTTGCGATTAGTGGACGTGATTGCAGTAAAATTATTACTGCGTTAGCGACTAAATTACCCGATGTAAAAATTTCACAGTGGCCAGATTGTGATAACTTAGAGGATGTTGAATTTGTGCTTGCTTGGCTGGCACCTGCAGATATGTGGGCACAACTACCAAATTTAAAAGTAGTTTCTTCATTTGGCGCAGGGGTCGATAGCATTGATTTAAACTTACTCCCTGACAATGTCGTTGTGACACGCATCGTTGATGAAAATTTAGCTCATGATATGGCAGAGTATGTGCTTACCCATATTTTAGCGCATAAGTTAAGGCTTAAAGACTATGTGATTAAGCAACAACAACGACAATGGCTGCCAAAACGCGCTTATAGTCATAATCATGTTGTGATTTTAGGTTTTGGTGAGTTAGGACAAAGCTGCGCTAAACGTTTACTGGCTAATAATTTTACCGTAAGTGCATTTTCACAAAACCCTAAAAATATACCCGAAGTAAATTGTATTCATCAAGCAAGTGAGTTACCGAGTTTGTTAGCACAAGCTGATTATCTCGTGTGTTTATTTCCACTAACCACGCAAACGAAGGGCTTTATTAATCGCAACTTATTAATGCAGCTACCAAGTCATGCTGTGCTCATCAATGTAGCGCGAGGCCAGCACGTCGTTGCAGACGATTTACTTTGGGCATTAGATAATCAAATTATAAGAGGAGCCACATTGGATGTTTTTGCACAAGAGCCATTAGCTGCAGAGCATCCTTTTTGGCGTCATTCAGCGGTTACAATGACTCCCCATTGCGCGGCATTGTCTGATCTGGAAACTGTAACGCAGCAGATTGCTAATAATGTACAACGTATGAAAACAGGCCTTAAATTAAATAATCAGGTTGATAGAACAAAAGGTTATTAAAAGTTCAGCGACAATAGTGCAGTACATCTTGTTAACATCTGTAATTTTAGTTAGTCTAGTTAACTCAAAAAACACTAACAATAATAATAAGGTGTACAATGAAACAGCATCAAACAGGCGTTAAATTTAGTATTATCGTTATTTCAGTGGCTTTAATGGGTGTGTCTGCATGGTTTAATCAAGCTAATGCAAGTGAACAAGCCCCCGTTTTACAAAGCCAAACAGAATAAATAGAACCAACAATTGATATCGAAGCCGGGTTAGCGTTTACTATGACGCTCCCGGTTCTCACTCTTCTTCTCATCACTTTTTTTAATTAACACATAGCTTGCACCACTGCCACCATGATGCCTAAGCGCACTATGAAAGGCTAATACGCAGTCAATTTCTTGTAGCCATTTATTGGTATAACTTTTTAACACTCCAGGGGTCTTTTTGTTTTTGATACCAGTGCCGTGGCGGATCACTACCACACGAATATTACGTTTTTGGCAATCAGTTATAAATTCAAATAAGGCTTGGCGTGCGTTTTTTAGTGTTTGGCCATGTAAGTCAAGTGTCGCATCAAGCTGATACTTAGCTAATCGAAGATTTTTAAATACAGCATCTTGCACTCCCGCATTTTTATAACTCAATAGTGCATTAGGCTCTAATAGCTCGACTAATTCACTACGTAGATAATTTTCATCGATGTTTAAATTTAATTCTGCGGCTTTGCGTTTTTGTTGCTGTGCTAAAGAGGGGCCAGTTAAGTGTTGTGATGGTTCGATCGTATCGTGATCTAGGCGAGCAACGTCTTCCATAGACGTTAAAAATAAATCAGAGTCAGTTAAAGGCATAGTGATACCCAAAATAGCATAATACGCCGATGATTTTAACTTAGTTCATTTTGCTGCCCAAGTTCTATTCGCGCAAAAAAATACCCTACCGAGCAAAGCCCGGTAGGGTACATAAAATTATCTAGGGAGAGATATTAATTTTGCGGCACATTTAATTGCCCAAAGGTATAAACCTTGAACAAGTAAAACGTGTTTATCAACACTAAACTCATGTTTGAAATAACACTCGACGACATTAAATCCAAGCTAAATGACAAAAACAGTAAAGCACAGGCGCTGATCGCCGCTACACGCAGTATTGTTAATTGATTGATAAAAAACGCCCCTAATCCTAGGGCTAACAGGATAATATTTAAAAGCCAATCTAGCTCGTTTAGCATGGTTGTATCGTTGTTCAAGTGTTGAAAAAAGGAGCGCCATTATGTTGATATTTTGCGCACCTTTCAACCAAGTAATTTTATATTTTCAGATTAGTTTTTTTAATCTAAAATTAATTTTTGTAATGCAGAAAAAAAGCCGGCTTGTTCGGTTACTCGATATTTTTGACAAGTATCTGGTTGCTTATTGTTTTGACATAAATAAAGGCTATTACGCGCTAAATCGGCATTTGGCTGCAAATTTGAGTCAAATAACATGGCGCCATAACCAAACAGTCCCGGCCAATATACACTTTGCGTTACTAATCCTAATTTTTCATAGGTTAATAACTGTGGTTTGGGGATAACTAAAATAGTAAACACAATAACACCCGCTACAATAATGCCTGTGCGGCTTTTTTTTGTTTCAGCTAATTCACTACTAGCAGTTTGTGTTTGTGCTTGCGTGACGTTTGCCTGAGCAGGCGCTTTTCGCTTGTTAGTTGGTGCCGTTGGTTTTTTTCGTTGAGGCGTTTTTCCTAGCAAGGATTGTTTTTTTATATTATTTGACATAAAGCAAATCTGGCCTTTTAAGCAGAGCTCTCTATAATGAGATTATTAAATTAGAAAAGTTATTAAGCATAATAACTTAAACCTAGTTCATAACCTACGGGGATCAACAATGAATACGCAGCTTTCAATTTTAATAGTGGATGATGTGGGAACAGTGCGCAGCTTTCTCCATCAAACATTAATGCACTTAGGTATTGAAAATGTTAGAGAAGCGTCGACAGCTGCGCAATGTATAAGTGCTTGCCAAGCGGCCGATTATAATATTATTTTTTTAGATATTGAGTTGCCAGACGGTGATGGTAAAGAGATTATCGCGCAGATCAATGAAATAAACCCACAAACTAATGTCGTTATGGTATCGGCTCACTCAACGGTTGAGAATGTTAAAGATGCAATCGATAAAGGGGCTAAAGGATTTGTGGTAAAACCATTTACACCGAAGAAAATAGCGGCAATGTTGAAAAAGTTTTATCCAGAATTAGACGTTGTTTAACGCAACAACAGTGTTTAAATAATTTTAAGCGTTAAATGATAGATATAAAAAAACCGGTCAAGACCGGTTTTTTATATTCTAGCAAAAACAAATTATAGCGCTTTGATCTTAGCTGCTATGCGGCTCTTATGACGAGCTGCTTTGTTTTTGTGAATTAGACCTTTAGTTGCATAACGGTCTAAAATAGGTGTAGCAACTGCGAAAGCTTGCTGTGCAGCTTCCTTGTCGCCCGCTTCAATAGCAACAACTACTTTTTTGAAGTATGTACGCATCATTGAACGACGGCTTGCGTTATGCTGACGGTTTTTTTCGCTAGTGATAGCGCGTTTTTTTGCAGACTTGATGTTAGCCAAGGTTTGCTCCTAACAATCTTAAAATAAGCTTAATTTAAAGGCCGTGGAATATGCCTTTTTTAATCGTGAATGTCAATAAAAATTTGACATACCAAGAAAAACTGCTCCTATATAACGAACATCAATTTGCCGCTCTAGCACAGTTAATACCGCTATTGTAACAAAGGCGGTGAGTTCAGCCTAGTGCTTTAGAGCGATTTATAAAAAAGACTGTGGCATAATTGGTTTTATCGTTGGTTTTAAAGCAGGTTTAGTGTGGCAAAAGGATTATTTCGTTCCGGTATGATTGTAAGTGCAATGACAATGATATCGCGTGTTTTAGGATTAGTGCGAGATGCTGTTGTCGCAAATTTACTTGGCGCAGGTGCTGCCGCCGACGTTTTTTTATTTGCTAATCGCATTCCCAACTTTTTACGCCGCTTATTTGCTGAAGGGGCATTTGCGCAAGCATTTGTGCCCGTTTTGTCGGAAATCAAACAGCAACAAGGAGACGACAAAGTCAGGCTGTTTGTTGCTCAAGCCGCTGGCACACTTGGTACTATTTTATTGGTTGTAACTATAATCGGTGTAATTGCATCGCCAATTATTGCAGCACTATTTGGTACTGGGTGGTTTATTGAGTGGTGGCAAGGTGGCCCAGACGGTGAAAAATTTGTATTAGCCAGTAGTTTACTTAAGCTAACGTTCCCTTATTTATTTTTTGTAAGTCTTGTTGCACTCAGTGGCGCGGTGATGAATGTTTATAATCGTTTTGCTGTTGCGGCCTTTACGCCAGTACTGTTGAATATTTCGATTATTGCCTGTGCAATCTTATTACACGATAAATTCTCGGTTGGTGCTTATTCGCTAGCCATTGGTGTGTTTGTCGGTGGAGTGGTGCAGTTATTGTTTCAATTGCCGTTTCTGTACCGAGCGAAAATGCTCAGTAAACCATGTTGGGCCTGGCAGGACGAAAATGTAAAAAAAGTCCGTAAGTTAATGTTACCGGCGTTGTTTGGGGTATCTATTAGTCAAATTAATCTACTGCTTGATACCATGATTGCGTCATTGTTAATGACAGGGTCAATTGCTTGGTTATATTATTCTGACCGCCTAATCGAATTTCCACTGGGGTTATTTGGCATTGGTATCGCGACGGTTATTTTACCTGCGCTATCTAAATTACATAGCAGCGAAAAAAGCAGCGATTTTCAGCACACCTTAGACTGGGGAGTGCGGTTTGTGATCTTTTTAGGCTTACCTGCGATGATTGGTTTGATGATCATTAGCCCGTTAATCATCTCTGTGCTATTTGATCATGGCGCGTTTAGTCAAGGTGATGTCGATCATGTTCAGGCCGTGAGTTTAGGGGTGATGGCTTACTCTGTTGGGCTTGTCAGTTTTATGTTGATCAAAGTTTTAGCGCCGGGATTTTATGCACGTCAAGACACTAAAACTCCGGTGCGTATTGGCATTATTACGCTGGTGTTGAACATGGTTTTTAATATTATGTTAGCACCGTTTATAGGTTACTTAGGATTGGCGCTTGCGACTTCAATGTCGGCCAGTTGTAATGCGTATCTGCTTTATCGTCAATTAAGCAAAGAGCAGGTTTATCAGTTTTCGCGTTTTAGTTTATTGTTTACCTGCAAATGTTTGCTCGCCGCTTTATTGATGGGGGCTGTAGTTTGGTACGCTGCGACACAGTTTTTATGGCGTCAGTGGCATTTTAGTGAGCAAGTTGTTTTATTGATAGGTTTACTCGCTCTGGCAGGGGGGGTGTACTTTTTAGTGTTGTTTTTACTCGGGGTAAGACTAAATACCATAAAAAACGTTGTTAGTGCTCAATCAGACTAAAAAAATCAACTGAAACTCGCATCTTGAGGTGGTTTGGGTATAATCGGTGATTCTGTAACCCAAGTGAAATTTTACTCGGTACATAACGCTTACAAAGGCATTAGGTGGCATGGAGTTAATTAGAGGTATCCACAATATTCGCACACAGCATTATGGTTGTGTGTTGACCATTGGTAATTTTGATGGTGTGCACTTAGGTCATGGTGAAGTACTCAATGGATTACTCAATGACGCTAAAAAATATAACTTACCGAGTACGGTAATGTTATTTGAGCCTCAGCCACAAGAGTTTTTTGCCAAAGATAATGCGCCAGCTCGATTAACGCGGTTACGCGATAAGCTAGGTCTGTTAGCAAAGTTAGGCGTTGAACGGGTAATTTGTATTAGTTTTAATCAGCAATTTGCCAATATGGAAGCAGAGCAATTTGTAACAGAGATACTGATCAACAAGTTGGGTGTCAAAGCGCTAACCGTAGGTGATGATTTTCGCTTTGGTAAAAGACGTCAAGGTGACTTTAATTTACTAAAAAAAATGGGCCTCGCGGCTCATATGGATGTAAAAAGCACCGCGAGTTTTCGGCAATTAAATGCTAGAGTAAGCAGCACCTTGATCCGCCAAGCATTAGCTGAAGGTCAGTTAGCGCAAGCCAAAGCGATGCTAGGTCATGATTACGCAATATCAGGGCGAGTGATTCATGGCTGGAAACGCGGTCGTGAATTAGGGTTTAGGACTGCAAATATTGCGTTAAAGCGGCAAGTATGCCCTGTAAATGGGGTGTTTGCGGTACAAGTAACGTTAAACGATAAAACAGTGTATGGGGTTGCAAATATTGGCAACAAACCCACATTTAATGGAACACGCGCATTATTAGAAGTTCATCTGTTCGACTTTGCGCAAGATATTTATGGACAGTTTATGCACGTGGAGTTAATTAAAAAGCTTCGCGATGAGAAAAAATTCGAGACATTAACACAATTGACGGCACAAATAGCAACTGATGTTGCTGCCGCTAAACAGTGTTTTGGTTTAAATTAGGTAGCCGATACGGAAACTAGGATTAATGAGCGACTACAAGCATACTTTGAATTTACCGGAAACGACGTTTCCAATGCGCGGCAATTTGGCACAACGTGAGCCAAAAATGCTTAAGACATGGTATGAAGACGACCTGTACGGTCAAATTCGCAACGCTAAGAAAGGTAAAAAAACCTTTATTTTGCATGACGGCCCTCCGTATGCGAACGGCGATATCCATTTAGGTCATTCAGTAAATAAAATTCTAAAAGATATTATTGTTAAATCAAAAACCTTATCTGATTTTGATGCGCCTTACGTACCTGGTTGGGATTGCCATGGTCTACCGATTGAATTAATGGTAGAGAAAAAAGTGGGTAAGCCAGGCGTGAAAGTCACGGCTGCAGAATTCCGTGAGAAATGTCGTGAATACGCTAAAAAACAAGTTGAAGGCCAAAAAGTTGATTTTAAACGTTTAGGCGTATTTGCTGATTGGGATAAGCCTTACTTAACCATGAATTTTGACTTCGAAGCAAACGCAATTCGTGTGCTTGGACGTATCATCGAAAAAGGCCATTTACACAAAGGCGCAAAGCCTGTGCATTGGTGTACTGATTGTGGTTCTGCTTTGGCCGAGGCTGAGGTTGAATATCAAGATAAGCAATCACCAGCGATTGATGTGCGTTTTGAGTTTGTTGATCAAGCAGCCGTTGTTAGTGCCTTTGATTTAAAAGCCGATCATGAAGGTAAAGGTACTGTCAGTACAGTGATCTGGACAACTACACCATGGACACTGCCAGCTAACCGTGCGGTTGCCGTGCATGCTGAACTAGAATATGCCTTAGTGCAAGTTGATGATGACGGCGCGCAGCAGCGTTTGATTATAGGGTCAGAGCTAGTTAAAGATGCAATGGATCGCTACGGCTTTAAGCACTTTCACGTATTAGGTTATGTAACGGGTTCAGCACTTGAAAATTTACAAGTGGCACATCCATTTTACGATTTTAATGTACCAGTGATTGTGGCCGATCATGTTACTACTGACTCTGGTACGGGTATCGTGCATACAGCACCTGGCCACGGTCAAGAAGATTTCGTGGCAGGTCTACAATACGGCTTAGAAGTGGCTAACCCGGTTGGTGCAAATGGTGTTTATTTACCTGACACTGAGCTTTTTGCAGGTCAACATGTATTCAAAGCCAATGCGAGTGTAGTTGATGTGCTGACTGAGCGTAATGCGCTTATGCATCACCATGCCTTAACGCACAGTTACCCGCATTGCTGGCGTCATAAAACGCCAATTATTTTCCGTGCAACGCCGCAGTGGTTCATTAGTATGGATCAAGCTAATTTGCGCCAAGATTCATTAAAAGAGATTAAAAACACTCAGTGGTTGCCAGAATGGGGCGAAAGCCGCATAGCAAACATGGTTGAAGGTCGCCCAGATTGGTGTATTTCGCGTCAACGTACCTGGGGTGTTCCAATTGCACTGTTTGTTGATAAAGACACCGGTGCTCTTCATCCTGATACTCAAGCTTTGATTGAAAAAGCAGCCTTGCTGGTTGAAAAATCCGGTATTCAAGCATGGTATGACTTAGAGCCTGCAACTTTACTTGGTGAAGCTGATGCTCAGCAATACATGAAAGTGCAAGATACATTAGATGTATGGTTTGATTCTGGTGTAACGCACGCCTGTGTGGTTGATGCTCGCGAAGATTTAGTTGGTCCAGCTGATTTATACTTAGAAGGCTCAGATCAACACCGCGGTTGGTTTATGTCATCAATGATGACGTCAGTGGCAATTAATGGTCATGCACCATATCGTCAAGTGCTAACTCACGGTTTCACTGTTGATGAAAACGGCCGTAAGATGTCAAAATCGCTAGGTAACGTTATTTCACCACAGAATGTGATGAATAAACTCGGTGCAGATATTTTACGCTTGTGGGTTGCTTCAACTGATTACACTGCAGAAATGACCGTATCAGATGAAATCTTCAACCGTTCTGCGGATCGCTACCGTCGTATTCGTAACACTAGCCGTTACTTACTCGCTAACTTAAGTGGTTTTGATCCTAAAACTGACCAAGTAGCTATTGATGACATGGTTGAACTTGATCGTTGGATTGTTGGCCGTGCGGCGCAATTACAAGATGAAATTTTGGCGGCTTACGAAAGTTACCAAATGCTCCAAGTAACGCAAAAGCTAATGAACTTCTGTACTGGTGAGCTTGGTTCATTCTATTTAGATGTGATCAAAGACCGTCAATACACAGCGAAAAGCGATAGTCATGCCCGTCGTTCATGTCAAACAGCTCTATATCATATTGCCGAAGCTATGACTCGCTGGATGGCGCCAATCATGAGCTTTACCGCGCAAGAGATTTGGCAAGCACTGCCAGGTGAGCGTGACCAATATGTGTTTACCTCAGTTTGGTATGATGGCTTAAAAGCGGTTGGCGAAGGCCAGTTTAGTAATGACGATTGGTTAACGATTCTAAACGTGCGTGATGAAGTAAACCGTGTGTTAGAAGGTGCACGTAAAGAAGACGTGATCGGTGCGACACTACAAGCTAATGTGAATATTTTTGCCAATGCAGAGCTTGCAGCTAAATTAGCAGCTTTGGGTGATGAGCTTCGCTTTGTATTCTTAACATCTAACGTTACTGTTACAGCTGTTGATGCACAACCAGATGCAACTCAAACAACTGAAATTGATGGCTTATACATCAGCGTATCAGCTACCGATGCACAAAAGTGCGAACGTTGTTGGCATTACTGTGATGATGTAGGTGCAAATCCTGCGCATCCAGAAATTTGTGGTCGTTGTGTTAGCAACGTAGATGGCGAAGGCGAAACACGCCAATTCGCATAGGAGTAGGAAGTGAGCAAACTAGCCCAAAAAAGTGGTTTAGTGTGGCTTTGGTTAAGTTTGCTACTTTTAGTAGCAGACTTTGCCAGTAAAACACTGGTTGTTAAAACCATGAATTTACGCGAATCAATTGATATATTGCCATTTTTCAATCTAACCTATGTTCATAACTATGGCGCAGCTTTTAGTTTTTTAAGTGAAGCGGGTGGTTGGCAACGTTGGTTTTTAAGCGTTATTGCTATTTCAATCAGCGTATTATTGATCTGGTGGCTAAAGCGTTTACCTGCCACTAATAAAATTTTATGCAGTGCTTATTCGTTAGTATTAGCGGGCGCAATTGGCAACTTATATGACCGTATCAGCCATGGTTATGTGATTGACTTTCTACACTTTTATTATGAAAGCTGGAATTTCCCTGCGTTCAATATTGCCGACAGTGCGATTTGTATTGGTGCCGCATTATTATTATTTGATGCCTTTACTGGCGAAAGTCCTAAGGAGCAAAAAGCATGAGCCAAGCAGTTATAGGTGAAAAATCAGAGGTTATTTTTCATTTCTCAATTAAGCTATCGGATGGCTCTGCGGCAGATTCATCCAAAGTGCATAATAAGCCTGCAAAATTAACGATGGGTGATGGTAGTCTAACGGCTAACTTTGAAAAATGCTTATTTGGTTTAGCGTCTGGTGACAGCAAGTCATTTGAACTTGAGCCAGAAGATGCTTTTGGTCAACCAAACCCAGATAATATTTACTATGTAGACCGTAGTAAGTTTGGCCCAGAAACGCCGGCAAAAATTGGCTCTATTATTGCGTTTACTCAACCTGATGGTACCGAATTACCAGGAGTTGTTCGTGAAGTGCAGGGTGAGTCTGTGACCATCGATTTTAATCATCCGCTTGCAGGTCAACGTTTAACTTTTGAAGTTGATATTTTAGAGGTTACCGATATTGCTAAGGTAAGTAACTAATGGAAATTTTATTGGCAAATCCGCGCGGTTTTTGTGCGGGAGTCGACCGTGCGATTAGTATCGTTGAACGTGCGTTAGATATCTTTGAAAAACCGATCTATGTGCGCCATGAAGTTGTCCATAACCGCTACGTGGTAGATGGTTTGAAAAGACGTGGTGCGGTGTTTGTTGAAGAATTGGATCAAGTGCCAGACGACAGCATTGTTATTTTTAGTGCCCATGGCGTGTCACAAGCTGTACGCAGTGAAGCTAAGCGTCGAGATTTAAAAGTATTTGATGCAACATGTCCATTGGTCACTAAAGTGCATATGGAAGTGACCCGCGCTAGTCGTAAAGGTATCGAGTGTATTTTAATTGGTCATCATGGTCACCCTGAAGTTGAAGGCACCATGGGGCAATACGATAACGCTAAAGGTGGTATTTATTTAGTTGAAACGCCTGAAGATGTTGCCAAACTAAACGTGAAAAATCCAAATAACTTATTTTATTGTAGCCAAACTACATTATCGGTAGATGATACCGCAGATGTTATAGATGGCTTAAGAAGTAAGTTTCCAGCGATTGATGGCCCACGTAAAGACGATATTTGTTACGCCACACAAAATCGCCAAGATGCGGTACGTGACTTAGCTGATAAAGTAGATGTGTTATTAGTTGTTGGTGCTAAAAATAGCTCAAATTCAAATCGGTTACGTGAACTTGCTGATAAAATGGGTACTGTTGCTTACTTAATTGATGACGCCAGTAATGTTGAAGATCAATGGTTTACTAATGTCAATGCGGTTGGTGTTACCGCGGGTGCATCAGCCCCTGAAGTGCTTGTACAACAAGTGATTAACCGCCTTAAAGAATTAGGCGGTAAACAGGTTATTGAAAACCCAGGCGAAGTAGAAAATATCGTATTTGCTGTACCCGTTGAGCTACGCTAACCTTAGCGTACTGACAGGACATTTTTAAGGAGCGCGCAATGAGCAAGTCGGTGCAAACCAATACTTTGCTTTTTGCGGCGCTGTTTAAAGAACGCGGCGTACTTGCTACTTTAGTCGTTGCTCAAGTTATCGCCACTATACTAGCTTTCGCTCCTGCAACTGCGGATGATATTTGGATCCGCCTCGGCGGGATCAGCCTGTTTTTGCATCTCACATTTTTGTCTAGTCTAACTTGGCTTTACTTACTGCGAACACAACTCCAGCAGCTAAGACAAGCACTGCAATTGACTGCCTTAATGCTCTCATTACTACTTACAACAGCTGTTTTTAGTGGTTTGTTAATTGAGTTTGCTGGTGATTATTTTGTGCAACAAAATAGCTATGAGTTTATTTTAAGAAACCTACTAGTAGTGTTTTTAGTCACCGCATTATTCATTCAATTTTTAACAATTCATTTTGAAAAAGAACAACAAACCAACGCCTTAGCTCGAGCTGAATTAGATGCCTTACAGGCACGCATTCGGCCACACTTTTTATATAATAGCCTCAATACCGCCGCTGAACTGACCCATTATGCTCCACAAGCCGCAGAGCAAGCAATTTTAGCGCTTGCTGCATTATCACAAGCCGCTATGCGGGTTGGCAAAGAAACCGCATTAGCCGATGAAATCACACTCACTCAGCAATATATAAAGTTAGAAAGCTGGCGCTTTGCAGAGCGCTTGCAAGTTAATTGGCAACTACCTGAACAGTTACCAGCTATCACTATTCCATGTTTAACACTGCAACCATTACTAGAAAATGCAGTGTGTCATGGCGTTGAGCCTGCGCTGACTGGTGCGACAATTTACGTTGAGTTGCATATCACAAAACGCTCATTAGTTATTTTAGTGGAGAATCCAATTTCGACTGAGCAGCAAAAACGCCCGGGTAATGGTATGGCACTAGATAACATTCGCCAGCGGTTAGATCTTTATTATCAAGGTCATGCAAAGCTGACAATGACAACACGAGGTGATATTTTTCGGGTCAAGTTAGTGCTGCCCCTGGCTATTAATAATGCCAAGGAGCAAGCATGAAGGTACTCATAGTTGATGATGAGCCATTAGCACGTGCTCGCTTACAGCGATTACTTGCTCATTACCCAGACTATAACCATGCAGCACAAGCAAGTAATGGCAACGAGGCTTTGCAACAAGTGAAGCTGCAGGCTCCTGATATTGTATTTCTGGATGTTGATATGCCTGCTATGAGCGGTTTAGAAGTTGCAACACAATTGAATAAGTTGTCTGTCCCTCCAGCTATTATTTTCGTCACCGCTCATCCTGAGCATGCCTTAGAAGCATTGCAACTCAGTGCTGCGGGTTATTTAGTAAAACCTGTGACGGAGCAAAATTTAGCAAAAGCAATAGATCAACTAGGCCGTTTAACGCGCGCCCATCTACAAAAGCAACGTCCAGCGGCAATCAGTTATCAACTTGCAGGCGTGACCAGAAGTGTGGCGTTAGCAGAGGTATGTTATGTGATAGCGGAAGATAAATACACGCGTTTGATATTCACTCACGGCGAAGCACTGCTTGATCAAAGCTTAAAGCAACTTGAGCAAGAATATCCCACCCAGTTATTACGCATCCATCGTAAAATATTAATTAATAAATCGCGCTTAGTTGCGTTAAAAAAAGCGGGTGATGGCAGCCATGTGGTTGCACTAAGCGACTGTAGCTGCTTATTACCGGTAAGCCGACGAGCTTATAAAACCGTTAAAGATCATCTCTAAAGCTAGTTAACCATTCATCAACAAATATAACCGTTCATCCTTAGCATTGTTGTATATACACAGTGTTCGCATATGCTTATAGTCAGATTGTTTTATATTAGGTGTGTTATGAGAGTCACCAATTCGTCATCACAACGAGGCTTTACCTTAGTTGAGGTATTAATCGCGTTTGTGATCCTAAGCTTTGGCTTACTCGGTGCAGTAGCATTACAAGCAAAAGCAAAACAGGCCAGCTTTGATTCTATGCAGCGCGCTGCTGCTGTGGCCCTAGGTAATGATATGATCCAGCGAATGCGTGCCAATGACAGAGTAGGGGTGATCACTCAATACAATGGCACATTTAACAGTGATACGCCGCTGCAACAGTCTCGAACTTGCTATACCAACACTTGTAACTCAGGGCAAATTGCTGCACTCGATCGCCAGCAATGGATCCGTGCAATTCAGGCACGTGAAAATACGGGAGCTTTGGATGATGCAACTGTGTGTATCAATAATCAACGCGATGCCGCAAGTGGTAGTAACGCATACACCCTCCAAGTGGTGATCAGCTGGGAAGGACGTCAAGAGTTTACCGCTATTGGCGATACAGCAGCTATAAAGTGCGGTGCGGCAAATAATAAGCGCAGGGTAGTCGTATTAAATAGCTTTTTGTATCTAAGGACCTCGTGAAATGAAACAGCAAGGCTTTACTTTAGTTGAGATGATGGTGGCATTGTTTATCGGTGGACTTGTGCTAGGTGGGGTGATGTTCACTTACATTAGTATGAAAGTAACAACACGTGACACTATGACGATTGGTGAGCTACAAGAAACTGGCCGCTTAGCTTTGAGTATTATGCAGCGTGATATAGAACAAATAGGTTTTTGGGGTACGTTTTACGAAGATTCATTTTCAGTTGATAATACTGTGATTGCTAAAAGTGCGGGTAATCCAGCCGGAGATTGTACACAAGGGCTTAATAATAATAGCTTCCCAGATAATACAGTAAACAGTAACTTCCGTTTAGTGTATGCAATCGAATCAACGGGGGGATCGCAATTAAACTGCATCCCTAATTCAAACGAAAATTCAGATATTCTACAGATTAAATTTTTAGAAGGGTTGGAAATAGACCCAGCAGGTAATAACAATAATAATGATAATTATTATTTTATTGCAGAGCAAGAGTGGGGAGAATTTACACGAGGCCCTGCAAATCCAGATAATCCAAATGCGACTGTTTGGAGATATCGTCACCATGCCTATTACATCGACGAACAAACTTACCAGTTAAACGGCAGAGATTTAACAATTCCCGTTTTGAGACGCAAACGACTGACCCCAAATGGAGGAATGGTCACAGAGACTATAATGGAAGGAGTCGAGAATATGCGCTTTTTATTCGGTTTAGATACTAATGCCGACGCTCGAGTGGATACATATAGAGATGTAAATAGTATGACCGCGGCTAATTGGGAAGATCGCCGTGGTATCTTAACCGTACAAGTGTTTATTTTAGTGCGGGCACTGCAGCCTGATGCGAGTTTAAATCAACTGAATCAAACATATACATTAGGTGAAGATGCCAACCAACGTGTTTTAGAGTTTAATGATCAATTTCGTCGCGCATTATTTACCACCACGATCCGCTTAAATAACATAGGGGCTAGTCAATGGCGTATTTAAAATTAGCCTCAAAGCAACAAGGCGTAGTCTTAATTGTTGCATTAATTATGGTGGTGGCAGTTACAGGAATAGCAGTAACGTTAATGAGCAGTGCAAGTGTGGATATTAAAATTACCAATGCAGCGTTTGAACGTGAAGAAGCCGAAAATATCTTGATGGGCAATGTACAAAAGGTAATTGCGACAGAGGCTGCAGCAGATGGAGCAAGTAAATTACTTTACACCCAAGCTCAGTTACCTGACGGAACAATTGCCTTGACCACGATAGGTGATACAGAAAGTGAATTAAGTAATCTTAATGATGGCGCGCTCGATTTGCCCTGCCCACGAGACTACAAGTATACCGCAGGCGTTTCTTGCAATATGGTGCAAATCAATTCAACGATTACCTATGGCTCTAAAAGTAAGCATACATTAACAGTTACCACTGGGATTGCTCAGCAAATGGCAAGCCTTAACACTGGCGGCTAAGCGAGATGAATTATGAAAGTTAAATACCTAGTTATAAAATCGTTATTTGCCATTTTGGCATGCACGAGCAACTTTAGTCATGCTGAAGATATCGAGTTATATGTAAACCATAATGTTGAAATTGAAGAAAAACCTCGCGTTTTATTCGTTTTTGATACCTCTGGAAGCATGGCGTGGGATGTGACCGATGGTGGGCAGTGTTACCAGGCTGATAACAGAGGCTACGCTTACGAAGCTGACTGTTTTGAAAGTAAACCTAATTATAGTTTAACTAAACAATGCTACCGTTGGAGACCAGGTGTTGGATATGTTGCTAATTGCCAAGATAGCCGTTTAAATGTTGCTAGAAATGCGATTACTCAATTAGTTAGCGACAATGATGATATTGAATTTGGTTTAATGCGTTTTAATGGCAGTGATGGTGGGTATATTTTAGCCAAGGTTGGCTCAACCAAAAAAACTCTGCTTGATGAAATAGCGGCACTACCCGCCAGTGGTGCAACGCCTCTAACTGAAACGCTGTGGGAAGCGTATTTATATATTTCAGGAAAGAATGTTGATTACGCTAAAAATATTAACAGCCGTGATAAAACCGCTGATAGTAATGGAGTGTATAAATCACTTTTTGCACCTATAAGCGGAGAGCCATTACGTTGTGATAACAGTGTCAATATTATTTTGATGACTGATGGTGATCCAAGTAATGACACAAACCGCAATAATAGTATTAAAAATTTGCATAATGATTACTTTAAAGACGATCCCCCAGTGGTCAGCAACAGTTACTTAACTGTACTTGCAAAAGTGATTAGCGGTACAAAAGATATTGAAGTTGACTTATACACTAAAACGACCGAAATTCGTGAGTTTGGTCGGATCTTCCCAATTGGCTTTGGTACAGGAATGAGTGATTCAGGAAAGAATCTATTGGCTCAAGCAGCGACATATGGTGGTGGGCAATATCTGCATGCTGATACTGCTGAGCAACTCTCGGAAGCACTAAAAAATACCATCACACGTATTAGGGAAGTGAACGATACGTTTACTTCTCCATCAGTTGCCAGTAATAACGTTGATCAAACTCGAAGTCGCGACTCTATATATTACGCGATGTTTTACCCGGATGGTGGAGCGCGTTGGCGCGGAAATCTAAAAAAGCTTAAAGTTTCTGGCACACAAATTGTGGATTCAGCAGATAAGCAAGCGTTGAATTCAGATGGTCTAATAGATAAAGATGCTCGCACATTTTGGTTACCAACAACGGCTAGCCCAGATGGTAACTCGGTAGAAAATGGCGGCGTAAATTTAATGCTCTCAACCACTGCAAACAGTGGTCGAAAGCTACTTACTGATGCAGGAACCGGTGGTCTTGTTGAATTCACTAAGGCAAAGGTGTCAGCAGCTTACGGCAGTGATGCCAATGCGGCAAGTGCATTTGGGGTGAGTCAAAATGAGCTTCAAAGCACCATTGATTGGGCTCGTGGTATTGATGTTGATAATGAAGACAATGACTCTTCATCAAGTGATCAGCGGGTAGATATTTTTGGTGATCCATTGCACTCAAAGCCTGTCACAATCGATTACGGTAACGATGATGTGCGTATTTTAATAGGTACAAATGCTGGCTTCTTACACATGTTTAAAGATGCTGGCAGTACCGTAAGTGAAAGTTGGGCATTTATACCTAGTAGTGTTTATAAAATTATTGATCCAATTCGTAAAAATCAAGCCGATACTAAAAAGTATGGTATTGATGGTCCAATCACAATTTATTTTGATGACGCGAATCGTGATGGTGTTGTCAATGGCAGTGATCGCGTATGGGCATTCTTTGGGATGCGTCGAGGTGGTAATAACTATTATGGCTTAGACATTACTAACCCTAATGCACCGAGCTTAAAGTGGATAATTCAAGGTGGAAGTGGTGATTTTAAGGAATTAGCGCAAACATGGTCGGCACCAACAGTCTCTTTTGTGAAAGCTTTTGGTAATGATCCTGTGCTTATATTTGGTGCAGGCTATGACACTAATAAAGATACAGTCATACTTGGTGAAGATAGCAAGGGTCGTGGTATTTATATCGTTAACGCATCGAATGGTAATTTATTGTGGGAATTAACGCCAACAAAAGGTTTTAAAGGTAAAAATAGTATTGCAGCAACTGTCACTACCCTTGATTCTGATTATGATGGCTATGTTGATCGTATTTATGCGGCAGATACAGGTGGCAGTGTTTGGCGTGTCGATATGCCAAGCGATACAAAAAGTGATTGGACTCATTTTGAATTGGCTAAGTTAAGTGGTTTAACTAACGCGTTAGATAGACGCTTCTTCTATAAACCAATGGTTGCTCGTACTATGTATAGTAAAGTGACGAATACACGGGTTAATGGGACAACTATTGTTACACGAAAAGATACCCCTTTTGATGCAGTGTTACTTGGTAGCGGAAACCGTTCAAACCCAGTAGGCACAACAACACTTGATCAACTGTATATGGTGCGAGATACAAATACCTTAACTAAGTCATTTAAAGGCACTGATATACCTGCAACTATTACAGTGGATGATTTAATGAATGTAAATGAGGATCCTTTTGGTAATACGCTGGATGATATTGATGAGTTTACTAAAAAAGAAATTGAATTAAGCCGTGAGAGTGGTTGGTATTACGACTTACCAGCAAATGGTGAAAAATCGCTTGCAGCGGCCACTGTTGTTGGAGGCGTCGCTTATTTCACAAGCTATACACCAGCATCAGCTACTGAAACTGTAAATCAGTGTTCACTAACCGGTGGGTCAGGTTCTTTATATGCGTTTCATTTACACTATGGTACCAAAGTATATGATCAACTAAGTTTTGTGACCAGCAATGATGTACCAGATACGCCGCAACTTTATTTTGGTAGTGTCGAAGTTTGTGTCGATACAAGTAATTGTGATGATGATGACAACCCAGACAACCCAGACAACCCAGA